>CAJTNW010000009.1:284-1661 GCA_910577795.1 uncultured Christensenella sp. | reverse complement strand
TTAAAAAATATCCGTTATTCTTATCAATAAATATAACATTTGCTTGTTTTGAACAACTGCTATCATATATTTTGCTATTTTGCAAAATACATTCAAACTCTTTTGGATATTCTTCTATATTTATTTTAATTTCTTTTAGTTCCATAAATTTATTATACAATATTTAAATCATAAAGTCAATAGTAAATAGATTATTTTATAAAATAACAACGCACCAATTGGTGCGTTGTTAAGTTTTAATTATTGTCTAATTGTGTATCAAAAATTAATTGTAAGGTATTATCAACTTGGTCGCAAGAGGTTAAGCGGTAAGGAATATCATTTTTTATTATAATATTTTGGGTTCTGCAGTCTTTGCCATGAAGATGACCATATATTACATGTTTTACATTTTTGTATTTATTTATTAAATTTGTAACCTCACTATCTTGCCATTGAGCATTAAATGGAGGGTAGTGCAACATTAATATGATAGGTAAATTGTTATCAGATAATTTTGATGCTTCGTCTAATGTCAATTTTAACCTTATTAATTCTCTATCAAATATTTTTTTATCATGTTCGCTACTATTTGCTGTGGGAATTGTCCAAAGTCTAGTGCCACAAATTATAAAATTTTCAAATTTAATTGCGTTGTTTTGAATTGCTAAAATATTTTTTGGAAGTAAATTTTTTACTTTGTTGTAAGATGACCACCAATAATCATGATTTCCACGTATAATAATTTTTGTTCCTGGAAGTCTATCAATTTCTTCTAAGTCGGGGATAGCATCTTCCAATTTTAAAGCCCAAGATATATCCCCACTGATTAATACTATATCTTCAGTAGATACTAAATCCTGCCAACTATTTTTTATCTTTTCCCAATAATTATCCCAACTACCACCAAAAATATCCATTGGCTTAGGGTTGTTTATACTTAAATGTAAATCACTAATTGCAAATATTTTCATAATTAAAGTTTATCATAAAATAAAAATAATGGCAAATGTTTTATTGTTGTAATGGATAGTTTTTTAATAAAAAATAGTTTTAAATATACACATTTTTATTTGCTTAAACTAGAAAAAATTGATAAATTTAAAATTGTAGCAATTACACAAAATGAGTATTAATGCAGTATGTAATTATGAAAAATAGCCTAATTTATAATTATTTACAACTTTTTATTATCAAATAAGGTATTTTTTATAACTATTTTAATTGTTATTATACATTTTGAGTAAAATTTAATTTTGTTAAAATATAACTATTGGTAATTTTAATTGTGTTATTTTTTATAAGGTTTGGTTATGTGTTATGTATTTTAGATTTTAATCAGTAAACTATCTATTAATTTTTTTTGCGGAAGTTTGATGAACATATTATTTAATAATA
>CAJTNW010000009.1:0-257 GCA_910577795.1 uncultured Christensenella sp. | reverse complement strand
ATAATATTGTCTGCGGCAAGTTATTAAATATTAGAGTAGACCAATTTTTATATTTAATAAAATTTTCGTCTAAAATTAATTTGGATTTAAAGTTATTTTTTATTTTAAAAATTATTTTTTTGTAGATGGAACTTGGGCAACAAGTTAGTGTAAGTGTTGATAAATTATTATTTAATATAAGAGTATATTTTTATAGATATATTATATATCATTATAAGTAGTATAAAAATTGAAAAATTTTTTTGATTTTATTAAAT
>CAJTNW010000008.1:26084-51104 GCA_910577795.1 uncultured Christensenella sp. | reverse complement strand
TTCCTTCAAGATTACTATCTGAATTTACTGTTGCTATTATTACTGCATTTTTTACTGGTACTTCATATTTTGTTGCTTCTGTTATTACTATCCCTCCTACTACTACAAATACTAAGTATGTACATAATAGAACTATTATCCTTATTTTATATCTCTTTAACTTTTTTATGCTTATACATAATATTACTATACCTACTATACTTACAAAAGATACTATCATTGCTATATTAAAATTAAGTAGGGATACTATTAATATCCCTACTATTGCTACTATTAACATTGCAGGCATTTGCCTATAATTTAATACCTTCTTCTTTTGCAAATTCCTCTCCCCTCTTTCCTGCTTTTGTTGATTTGTTATTTTGCTAACTTAATTATTTTATCACATTTTGTTACTTTTTGCAAGATTTTTAAAATCAAAAATTATTTAAATTAAAAAATCCTTAACTAATTCAGTATTTTTATGATACTTTATACCTTCTTGCAAAATTTCTTTTTCTTGTCCACAAGTCAAATGTGCAAGATATAATTTGCAATTTTCTGGCACACTTTCTGCTAAATCTTTTACACTAACATGAGGACTATTACTTTTATAATCTGCATGCAAAATACAAGCATCTCCAATAACAATATCAGCACCTAAAGTATTTTTTGCAATAACTTCTTTTTTAGAACAGTCACTAGTATAAACAATTTTTTTATCATTATATTTCATTATTACTGAATATGTTTCCACAGGGTGTGGAGAATATGCAAAACTAAAATTAATATTATCCACACTAAACTGCAAATCTTCATAAATAATTTGCACATCAAACTTACTTGAATCAAAAGCATTTTTGATAAGTTCAGGAGTAGCAGGCATATAAACTTTAATTTTGTTTAATCCTAAATAGCCAATACTATATGACAATACACCTAAATCACAAGCATGGTCAAAGTGCAAATGAGTAATAATAACTACATCAATTTTGCTTATATCTATATGCTTTTGCAATAAACTTAGTGCACCACTGCCTAAATCTATCAAAATGTTTTTGCCATTATCTGTTTTTATTAAATAACAATTTGTTGCTTTATTATAAGCAGGATATCTTCCATATTCTCCAATTACTTTAAATTCCATTTGTTGTCCTCTCATCTAAATTTATATATTCAATATTATAGCCTTTTAAATAATCTACATAAAGTAGATAACTGCAAAAACTATAATCTTTAGGATTAATACCAATTTTTACTGCAAAATATTTCTTTTTATCTATATTTAAAGTTTTCAATAATTTTGCAAAATTTTTATCGTATTCTGCTTTTAAACAGTTTGGTAATATTCTTGAGTTATTATGCTCTAAATAATCAATTGTCATAATTCCTTTTACCAAAGTTTCATTATATATTTTTATTAAAAATTTATATAATACTTCTATTCTATCAAATAAACTTAAATGTTTATTATATATCTCTTTTCCTAACTTCAGATAAAATTCGTAAGGATTTTCTTTTACAAAATAATCAAGAGTTTTTGTAAATATGCCACTATTATAATATTTATCACAGCCTTCTTCTGCATACTTTAATTTTAACAATTCTTGTTCAGTTATATATGGTGTACTAATTATTTCATAAGGTGGCATGCTACTATATTTATAATTACTATCGAGCATAGATTTTAATCTGCTGCCTTTTAAAACTTTTAAAAAACCTAATTGCAACATTTGGCTTTTGATATTATACAATTTATTAAAGCCATGAACAAAACTATTATAATCCTCATAAGGCAAACCAGCAATTAAATCTGTATGAATATGTGCTTTGCCAGTAGATATTAATTTTATTAAATTATCTACAACATTTTGCAAATTAGTTTTTCTTATTACCATCTCCAAAGTTTTTTCATTAAAACTTTGTACACCAACCTCAAACTGAAACAAACCTTTAGGAGAATTATTTACAATTGCAATAAACTCGTCATCCAAAATATCTGCTGCAATTTCAAAATGAAAAGAAAAGGAGTATTCCTCTTTATTTGCAATAATATATTTTAAAATTTGTTTTGCAAAAGTTTTATTTGCATTAAACGTTCTATCTACAAATTTTAATACACGAATATTTCTGCCTTTAAATTTATCCAATTCTGAATACACCTTTTGCAAATCAAAACATCTTAAACCATCACTGCCGCTCATACAATAAGCACAAGAATAAGGACATCCTCTTGATGCCTCAAAATATGCAATTTTGCCTTTAACATCATTAAAATAATCTTCAGTATATGGTGACTTTAATTTAGAAAATTCTAAAGGTATACCTTTATAAACTTTTTTAGTAGTAGTAAAATTAGAATTAATTAAATCTGTTACAAGTTCATTAAAAGCAATTTCACCTTCGCCAGTAATTAGATAATCACAGTAATTTAACATATCTTCATATTCAAAACTTACTTCTGGCCCACCAAAAATTATTTTAATTTCAGGGTTATTTAATTTTAAAAGTTTTGTTAATTGCAAAACACAATTTATATTAAATATATAACAAGGGAAAGCAATGACTTTAGGATTATTTTTTGTTGCAAGTTTATACAACAATTCAACATCTTGATTAATGTTACTTTGAATTATTGTTATATTATCCTTATAGTCACAATTTTCCTTTAAATAGTAAGGAGATAATAAAGTATGTACATATTTACTATTTAGTGCAACTATATTTATCATTTTATATCTCCTATATATTCAAGCAATTTTATACATTAATTGTATCATATCTTTAAAAAAAATTCAATAAAAAACAAAAGATGAAAAAAATATAAATTTTATTAAAAATATATCACAAAATGCTTGACATACTATTAAATTAGTAGTATATTATGGCTGATAAGAAAGATAAAGATAAGGGTATCAATTTTATCAAAGACAATTGAATAGGAGGTGTTTGTATATGCTAAAGAAAATATACCAAGCGTATGTTGAATCAGTTAAAATGCAAATGAAGTTTAAAAACAACTTTAACTTTTTTAACTAATTCAGGGGAATTTATGAGACCTACCGAAAGGTAGTATTTTTTTCGCCATTTTTACATATTAGCCATATATTTACTGAGATATTAAAACACTTTTTTACAAAATAAACAAGTTACCAGATATATAAATATACAATAATCTTGATTATTTTATAAACCAAAGCATATTTGCAATAATTTTTTATAAATTTATATTTTATATTGCTATAATGTTTATTTTAATTTATTTTTATAATTGCTATATAACAAAATTTATATAGTAAAATTAATACAAATAAAGTAATCCTCAAACAAAAATCCCTGCCATGTTTAGCAGGGATTTTTAATTTTTATTTTTAATTAATCTTTATTATCAAAGTTCAAATTTAAACCTTTAAATAAATCAGCCATTGTTGCACCAGTTGATTCAGATGTCCAAGATTTAGTTTCGTCTTGTACAGGAGCGGCTGCTGCTTTTTTAGCCTTTGGCTTTTTAGGTGCAGAAGTTGCTGCATTCTCAAACTTCTTAGCATTTGCTTTTGCTCTCTTTTCGTTATTTTCCTTAATATCCTCAGTTGTAATTTCAACTTCCTTTTGTGCAGGTGCTGGAGGGTCTAGCAATGCTTTTACAGATAATGTAATTTTGTTACCTTCAAATTTAATAACCTTTGCTTCAATTTCTTGACCTTCTTTAAATGCCTCATTAGCATCTTTTACAAAATTATAACTAATTTCAGAAACAGGGATTAAACCATCAATACCTTTGTCAATAGATACAAATGCACCATAAGCAAAAATTCTTTCAACAGAACCTTTTACAACACTACCTACTGGATACTTTTCTTGTGCTTCTTCATAAGGTTTCTTTTGAAGTTGTTTGTAACCTAGGCTAACTTTACCAGTTTCGCGATTAGCATCTAAAATCAAAAACTCATAAGTTTTATTTAACTCTAATACTTCTGCTGGGTCTTGAACTTTAGTCCAACTTAAATCACTAATATGTGCTAAGCAGTCATTTTTATGAACACTTACAAAAGCACCAAATTTTGCAAACCTTTTAACTACACCTTTAACAATAGTGTTTGGTATCATTTGATTCCAAAAAGCATCTTCTTTTGCTTGTCTTTCTTCTTCAGCAATTATTTTGTGAGAAGCAATAATTTTCTTTTTAGAAGTATTCTCACCTTTCTTTGCTTCAATTTTGCGAACACGTAGTTCTTTACCAACATAATTTTCTGGTTTCTTTTCAAAACCTATACGAATTTCAGACTGTGGCACAAAAATTGTATAACTACCTAATTTTGCAATTAAGCCACCTTTTACTGCTTTATCTATTTTAATAATGAATTCATTGCCGTTGATAATTTCTTGATATTTTTTATCGTCTAATTCTTTTTGAAGTATTGCTTTTCTGCTCATAGCAATCATGTCGTCTTTGCCTTTTTTAGGAACGAAAACAGCATAAAACTCTTGACCTTTTATGTAACTAGATGGTTCATAACTATTCTCGTCAAGTTCAACTTCTGCTCTATCAATAAAAGCATCAGTTTTGCCACCAAAATCTACGACAATACCTTTTTCGCTTGCACTTACGACAACTACTTTTGCTCTTGAACCTTCTCTAGGTTTTACTTCAGTGCTTTCTGCTTCCATAGCACTAATAAACTCATTGCTTGCTTCATTTTTTGCATCAACTGCAACTTCCTCATTAAGCATATCTTTGCTTTTTACTTGAGTATCACTCATTATATTAATTACCTCCATAATCAACTCTTTAGGAGTTGACGCCCCCGCTGTTACTCC
Organism: uncultured Christensenella sp.; assembly: GCA_910577795.1. Lineage (GTDB taxonomy): Bacteria > Bacillota > Clostridia > Christensenellales > UBA3700 > MGBC100798. Next base: position 46,307 of record CAJTNW010000008.1, on the reverse strand, counting down.
TATCCGGGTGCTATTTTTTACTACTTTTGATAAATCAGCAATTGATGAAATCAGATAACAATTTGTGCAATGCTGTTTTGCTAGTTCATAGAGTTTTAAAGTATTGCTACTATTGACTCCGCCAATTACAAGCATAACATCTACTTTTTTTGCTATTTCTACCACTTCTCGTTGTCTATCCCTTGTAGTATAACAAATAGTATCAAAAATTTCAACTATTTTACACTTGTTTTTTATTATTTTTTCAATATTTTTAAATTTATCTGCAGAAAAAGTTGTTTGTGACACTAAAATGCACTCTTTATTTATAAAATCAAGGTTTTCAGCATCACTTTCGTTGCTAATAATTATAGCAGTATCGCCACACCAACCATTGATACCAACCACTTCTGCATGCTTTGCCTCACCAGTAATTATAACTTGCTTGCCCTGTTTATAAGCAGTATGTACTAACTTATGAATTTTTTCCACAAAAGGACAAGTTGCATCTATATATTCAATATTTTTATCCTTTAATTGCTTATATATTTTTTCGCCAACTCCATGAGAACGTATAATGATTCTTCCATCAACATATTCTTCCAATGACTGTATTGGATAAATTCCTTTTTCTTTTAGTTTATCAACAACTAAATCATTGTGAATAATTTCTCCAAATGTTACTACTTTGCCATCTGCTGATAAAGTTTTGTCAACTGCGTTTTGAACACCAAAACAAAAACCTGCTGTTTTTGCAACTATAATTTCCATATATCCTCATTTAATATCAATTTATTTAATTACTATTTGCATATAAAAAAGCCTTGGTTTTATTATAATTCCAAGGCTTTAGTTTATCTGTTTCCTTATTGATTTATAATAATTATTACTTTCAAAAAATGCAAATTTTAAATACTATCATTCTTTTGGTTCTTCTAACTTCAACTGTCTTTTATATTCCAATTTATTTTGCTTGCGTATTTGTTTTAATTCAATTTTTTGCGTTTTAAGTAATTTTTTTAGTGACTTTTTATCTTGCACCATATCCTCTAATTCTATAATCATATTTTGCATAGTAAGTTTTAAACTATCAGTAACTATGCCCCTAACATCTTTAATATTAGTATCAAAATATTCATCTAAATAAATTGGATTACCAATTAGCAAATATGTTTTTCTAAAAGTTTTTATTGGTTTTAAATAAACCATAGGAATTATAGGAGATTTTGTCTTTAAAGCAAACATTGCTACACCATCTTTAAACTCCAACAACTCATTATTTCCAGTTTTATTTCTTGTGCCTTCCGGAAAAATTATTAATGGTTCATTGTTTTTTAAAATTGCCATACATTTTTTTATAGCACGCAAGTCTGTTTCTTCCCTTTTTATAGGAATAGTACCGATTTTTGGCAAGATTTTGCCAATAATTGGCAAATTCATAGACTCTTCTTTCATAAGTGCATTAAAATTATTTTCAAAAAGTTCAGTAACAAAAGGCACAGGGTCTAGCATAGAAAAATGATTACAAACATAAATACCTTTACCCTCTACAAACTTGTTTGCATTTATGATTTTTACTGGCCATAAAAAATTAGTTATCGGTCTAACAAGTTTTCTTATAATCTTGTAAAATTTGTTGTTTTCCATAAAAATTCCTTTTAAAATCTAATAAGAGTTTTTAGTGTTTAATATATGACAAAATTTTATCTATTGCTTCATTAATAGTTAAATTTGTAGAATCAATATATATACTATCTTCTGTCAAAGTTAAAGGTGCAAAATCTCTGTGTGTATCATTATAATCACGGTCATTTATATCTGCAAGAATAGTATCATATTGTACATTTTGACCTTTTTCTAACAACTCTTTATAACGTCTTTTTGCTCTCTCCTCAGGAGTTGCAGTTAAATAAAATTTATTATTGGCATCTTTAAGAACATAACTTGTAATATCTCTTCCGTCCAATACCACATTGTTTTTTGCTGCAATTTCCCTTTGCATTTTAACAAGTTTTAATCTTACTGCAGGAATTTTACTAACATTTGATGCTGCTTTTGAGATATGATGCTCTCGTATAGCAGTACTAACATCTTCGCCATCAAGATAAATTATTTGTACTCCATCTTGATACTTAATTTCAATATTAGTGTCATCTAAAATTGCAGTAACACCCTCGCTATCATTTGTATCTATATTAAGCCTTACTGCTTTTAAACCAATTGCTCTATACATAGCGCCAGTATCAAGATAAATTATATTTAGTCTTTTTGCAATTTCTTTTGCAATTGTACTTTTACCAGCACCTGAAGGTCCATCAATAGCAATATTTAACATATTCCACCTCTTATTTTGTATTTCTATTTTTATTCTATATCGCTTTTTCCTGCAACAAAACCTGTTGACATAGCAATTTGTATATTAAATCCACCAGTTAAGCCATCAACATCCAAAACCTCACCAGCAAAAAACAAGCCTTTTATTAGTTTAGACTGCATATTTTTAGGATTAATTTGCTTAACATCAACCCCACCACAAGTGACAATAGCACTTGATATCCCACATAAATCTTTAATATCAAAGGTAAGATTTTTAATAGTCTTAACAAGATTATTTCTTTCTTCTTTTGTAATTTGATTAACTTTTTTGTCAAGTTTAATCTTACTTTCTTTTATAATCATTGGCAATAAGGCTTTTACTGTTAAATCGCCTATTGCGTTTTTAAATTCCTTATTACTATTACCCTCAAAGTCACGCAATAACCTATTATCTAATGTACTATCATCTAAAGCAGGTTTTAAATCAATACTTAACTTAAGTTTACCTTGCAATTTGTTTATTTTGCTTGACAATGTAAGTACAATAGGTCCTGAAACTCCAGTATGTGTAAAAAGCATTTCTCCAACTTCTTCAAAAAGTACTTTTCCATCTCTTAGCACTTTGCAACCAACATTTTTTAGTGTAACACCTGCTAATTCTGCTACATTTTGCACTAAATTAATACCTACCAAGGCAGGAAGCAATGGAGTAATATTGTGCCCAGCATCTTTTGCAAATTTATATCCATCGCCTGTTGAGCCTGTACCCGGATAAGATATTCCGCCAGTAGCAACAATTACTTTATCGCATTTTATAAGTTCGTTACCTATAAAAACTCCGCTAACTTTGTTATCTACTATTTGCAATTTACTAACTTCTGTGCTAAATCTTACATCTACATTAGACTTATCTAAAACTTTTTGAAAAACTTTGATAAAATCTGAGGATTTATCAGATTCAGGAAAAACTCTTTTTCCTCGCTCGACCTTTATTTTTAAACCATTATCCAAACAAAACTTTTGTGTAGCACTTGTATCAAACTTGTTTATAGCACCAAGCATAAATTTAGGGTTATTTATAATATTTGCAATAAAAGTTTTATTATCGCAATCATTGGTTATATTGCATCTACCTTTACCAGTAATGTATAATTTTTTACCTAATTTTTCATTTTTTTCAAATAATATAACCTCGTCGCCTTTTTCGCTTGCAGTAATTGCAGCCATCATGCCTGCAGGTCCGCCACCTATTACGATAACTTTCATAATAACCTCTAAAAACTATTAATTATAATATAACATAAAAAACTAATAAATAAAAGCATTTATCCATAAAATAATAAAATTAATTTTATTCAAAGTATAATAATTACAAAAAACCATCAAAAATCGATACTATTTTATCAATATTAAATGTAAATAAAAAAATAAAAATTGCACTCCTATTAAAAGTGCAATTTAAAATTATATTATGCTATATTTTCATTTTTAATTATTATAGGGTTTGCTTTTTTTTCTATGCAGTCGCTATTAATAATTATCTTTTTAATAGTTTTGTCAGATGGAACAGAATACATTAAATCTAGCAAATTCATTTCCACAATGGACTTTAATCCTCTTGCGCCTGTTTTTAAATTAATTGCAAGTTTTGCTATTGCTTTAATTGCATCGTCAGTAAACTCTAATTCCACATTGTCAATATCAAACATTTTTTTGTATTGCTTTAATACTGCGTTTTTAGGCTCTACTAATATTTTGCTTAGTGCCTCTTCGTCTAAACCATTTAGTCCTACCACAACTGGTACTCTTCCAACAAACTCAGGAATTAAACCGAATTTAACTAAATCGTCTGGTTTTAAATCTTCTATAAGTTTGCTATAATCTGCATCTGACTTTTTCATTTCACTACCAAAACCTAAAGAAGAAGTATCCTTTCTTTTATCAATAATCTTATCAAGGCCAACAAAAGCACCACCACAAATAAACAGAATGTTTGTTGTATCAATAGGTATTGTTTCTTGCTGTGGGTGTTTTCTTCCACCTTGTGGAGGAACATTTGCAACAGTTGACTCAATAATTTTTAAAAGTGCTTGTTGAACACCTTCACCAGATACGTCACGCGTTATAGAAACATTTTCGCCTTTTCTTGCAATTTTGTCAATTTCATCTATATATATAATACCAAGTTCTGCTCTTTTAACATCAAAGTCTGCTGCTTGAATAAGTTTTAATAAAATATTTTCCACATCTTCACCAACATAACCTGCTTCTGTCAAAGCAGTTGCATCTGCTACAGCAAACGGTACATTTAGTATTTTTGCCAAAGTTTTTGCAAGTAAAGTTTTACCACTACCAGTTGGACCTAAAACTAATACATTGCTTTTTTCAAGACAAATATCATCTGCCATATTGTTTGCAATTCTTTTATAATGATTATAAACAGCAACGGATAAAACTTTTTTTGCAGTATCTTGACCTACTATATATTCGTCCAATTTCTTTTTTATTTCTTGTGGAGTAAGCAAATTAAATTTTGTATCGTCTTTAGGGCTACTCACCATTCTCTCTTCTAAAATCTCATTGCAAGTATCAACACAATAATTACATATAAATAATCCATTTGGATTTGATATTAATTCTATGGTTTCACTTTCGGCTCGACCACAAAACGAACATCTGTTTTCAAAATCTTCTTTCATACCCCTCCTATCAAGCCCTCTTTTCGTAAATTTTGTCAATAAGACCATATTCTAAGGCTTGTTCCGCACTCATAAAATTGTCTCTGTCTGTATCTTTTACTATAGTTTGATAGTCTTTTCCTGTGTTTTTTGCTAAAATTTTGTTTAATTTTTCTTTTATCTTTAAAATCTGTTCAGCATGAATTGCAATATCTGTTGCTTGACCTTGTGCGCCTCCAAGAGGTTGATGTATCATAATCTCTGAATTAGGAAGAGAAAATCTCTTGCCTTTAGTACCAGAACTCAACAAAAATGCGCCCATTGATGCGGCAAGTCCAATACAAATAGTACAAATATCACATTTAATATAATTCATAGTATCAAAAATAGCCATGCCAGCAGAAACACTACCACCCGGGCTATTAATATAAATGTTTATATCTTTTTTAGGGTCTTTGCCTTCAAGATAAATTAGTTGTGCAACAACAATATCTGCTGTAGCATCAGTTATTTCTCCAGTAATAAAAATAATTCTGTCCTCAAGTAGTCTTGAATAAATATCATAAGACCTCTCACCTCTATCAGTTTGCTCCATAACCATAGGTACTAAATTCATAAATAACCTCCATAAAACATTTATTTAGCAAGTGACTAATTAATTATAGCCAAAACTGTTTGATTTATTAACAGTTTTAAGTAAAAATATTTTTTTATATCCTTTATAAATTGCCCATTTAGTATAATCTATTCATTAAAAATTTAATAATTTATACTATAATGTCTAATTATGTCACACTTTATTAAAATTAAATTAATTACTATCTTACAACTTTAATATATATTATAAATCTTCCGTTGTAAATACTTTTTTGTCGAAATTTATAAATTACTTATATTTATTATCGAAATTAATTGTAAATACAGAATTTTCGACAAAATAAAATAAAAAACAAATTTCTTTATCATAAAAAAATACTCAGCAAAGAAAATTTAACAAAAGCAAAATGCGTCCATCTCTGCTGAGTAATTATGCCAAATTAAAAAATGTATAATTATAAATTATGCAAATTTATTGTTTGCCATTAAGAAATCAATCATTTTATTAGTAACAATTTCATTCTCTATATAATTTTGTAATGAAGAATTCATTTTTGATTTAAATTCCTCAACACTTACATTTTGACCTTTTGCAAAGTCGGCAATTTTTGCTTCAATTTCAGCCTCTTCCGCTTTGATACCTTCTGCTTTAATAATAGCATCCATAATAAGTCTCATTTTAACTTGTTTTTGTGCTTGCTCATTATAACGCAATTTTAACTCATCTCTTGAAGAATTTGTATATTTGTAATAATCTTCTACTTTCATACCTTGATATTGAATTCTGTATTCAAACTCTTGAATCATTTCTTCAATTTGCTCTTCAACCATAACGTCAGGTATGTTAATTTGTGTATTCTCAGCAATTTTGTCTAGCAAAGCATTTTCCATTTCTCTTTGTGCTTTTTCTTCAGCAGTTTTCTTTAAGTTTGCTTTAATATCTTTTTTATACTCGTCAAGAGTATCAAACTCGCTTACATCTTTTGCAAACTCGTCATTCAACTCTGGCAATACTTTTGTTTTAATTTCATGCAATTTAATAGCAAATACAGCATCTCTGCCAGCCAAATCACTTTGACCATAATCTTCTGGGAATTTAACAGTAATATCTTTTTCTTCTCCAATAGCCATACCTTCAACTTGCTCTTCAAATCCAGGTATAAACATACCAGAGCCAAGTTCCAAGTTTTGTTTTTCTGCAGTGCCACCTTCAAATTTAACACCATTTACACTACCAGAATAATCAATTACAACTGTGTCAAATTTTTGACAAGGTCTGTCAGTTACATTTTCCCATGCACCTGCTTTTTCTTGTGCTTTAGTCAATTCTTCTGCTATCATTTCTTCAGTTACTTTGCTTGAAACTTTTTTAAGTTTTAAATCTTTGTATTCACCTAAAGTAAATTCAGGGCTAACAGTTACAATAAAAGCAACTTTTAATTCTGTATCAGAAATAGCAGTAATATCTACACCAGGTCTTGCAACTGGTACTAATTCAGTTTCTTTTTGAAGAAGTTCTGAATAAAGTTCAGGCAATATAATATCCAAAGCGTCATCAAAAAATACAGCAACACCATACATTCTAGTAATTACTGAAAAAGGTGCTTTACCTTTTCGGAATCCTTCAATATTAAACTTATGCTTAGTTTTGTTATAAGCCTCACGGATAGCATTTTGCCAAGCACTGCTATCAGCCTCTACTACATATTTAATTTCACTATTTTCTAAAATTTCTTTATTGTAATTCATCACAATTTCTCCTAAATTTTTCTACTAGCATATATCTTAACACACTTTAAATTAAATTGCAATAATTTAACACGATTTTACAAAATTTATTGATATTTATAAAAAAATAATGTATAATAGCAAAGTAAGGAGAAATATTATGCCAAACGATTTAGTTACTTTAAAAGCCTTAAGCGAAGAATTGAATTATACACTATCTGGCGGAAAAATAGAAAAAATTTATCAGCCAGAAAAAGATGAAATAACCCTATCTATACGTTCTAAAGGTCAAAAATTTAATTTGGTAGTTTCTGCAAATGCACAAAATCCAAGAATACATTTGACAAGTGTAAAAAAGGAAAATCCTGTTACTGCACCATCTTTTTGTATGCATTTAAGAAAATATTTGACATCTGGCATAATAGAAAGTATTGGTATACTTAACGAAGACAGAATATTTGACATTACAATAATTTCAAAAACTGAAATGAAAGATATTGTAAAACTTCACCTAATTTGCGAAATGATGGGAAGATACAGCAATATTTTACTATTAAACAGCAAATATATTATTACAGACGCAATTAAACAAGTATCATTTGATGCTGCAACAAAAAGATGCGTATTGCCATCTTGCGCATATACAACTCCTGAACAAACAAAACTTTTGCCAAGCAATAAAGACGCAATAATCAAATTACTAAATGAATTTAAAGGTGGAGATTTAAAAAAATATTTATGCAATGGCATAAGTGGCTTAAGTTTAATAACTGCTGAAGAAATAATATTTAAATCCGGAATAGACACAACACAAATTCCACTTAACGTAGAAAAACTGACAGATACAATATATAAATTTTTCAACATATATACTAGTGACATATATATGCCATGCTATTGCACAGATAATAATGGAAATAGCCTTGATTACTTTACTACTATTTATGACTCACAAGACTTAAATTTTAAAAAATGCGACAATTTATCTATGGCAATTGAAAGTTTAACACTTAAAAAAGACTTAGATGAAAGACATAGAGAAAAATCAAAACATTTGGCAAGTGCAATAAAAAAATATAAAAGCCGTAATCAAAAAAAATTACAAAAAGCAAATGACAAACTCACCGAATGTAATAAAATGGAAGAATATAAAAAGTATGGTGAACTTATTACTTCCAACCTTTATAAATTAAAAAAAGGCGACACTATTCTACAATGTGTAGATTATTACAGCCCTGATATGGAAGAAATAACTATACAATTAAATCCACAATACTCACCTTCCAAAATAGCACAGGACTACTTTAAAAAGTATAACAAATTAAAGAGAACACTTAATATTATTTTAAATCAAATAGAAGAGACAGAAGAAGATTTAAAATATATTGAAACTATTGAGCAAACTCTTAACAATTGCAATTTAACCGCTGATTTATTTCAAATAGAGGAAGAATTATATCAAATAGGTGCAATTAAAAAAATGAAAACTAAACTTCCTAAATCTGTAAAAGAAGGTAAACCTATTATTTATGAATATAATAATTACATTATTGCAGTGGGTAAAAATAATTTTCAAAATGATAAACTTACATTTAAAACTGCAAATGGTGGAGATATTTGGTTACATGCTTTAAACTATCATGGCTCGCACACTATTATTTTTACAGAGGGAGAAGTGCCACCTGATGATGTAATAACTTTTGCTGCACAAGTTACAGCATATTACTCTGCTGGTGCAAATAGCGACAAAGTAGCCGTTGACTATACAATGAAAAAATTTGTTAAACGAAATCCTAACGGCAAACTTGGAATGGTAACTTATACAAATCAAAAAACTGCTTATGTAAGACCTGAGCAATATAAAGATTATAAAAAGGAGAATTAGCATGAAAGACAAGTTAACAGAAAATATTGAAGAAGAAATTGAAGATACAACTAAATTAGAAAAAAATAACAAAGGAAAAAATAAAGAAGCCATAAATACAGCAAAAGAATGTTATAATAATATCCAAAATTTTATTGGTATTTATTATCCTGCTTACAAAAGTCCTACAAAATTATGGATAATTAGAGGTATAGCAATTGCAATATTTTTAGTAATAGCATTTGCTTTTATCCCTTGGATAATGAAGTCTACTAGTAATTTATGGATTGCTTTGTTTTTACTCGTTTGGGATACTGCCTTTCTTATAATTATTATTACACATTTTAAAAATGTACAAATAAACATATTTTGCTACTTTGATGATGGTAAACCAATGTTTGTATATTGGGATAAAAATTGTAAAAAATACTTTATTGTTAATTTTGGACAAAAGAAGAAATTTAAATTTGTTAAAAAGCACAATGTATGGATTAAAAATAATGAAAAATTAGCACCTGATAAATTTTACTTTGAAAAAATTAGAGGCAATGCAAAAATTGAAAAAAGTGAAAATAATGTTACGAATATAATTGTTTGCAATAATACTAAAAATCCAAATAAAGTAACAACTAAACTTGCTATTAAAGATAATATGCCTTTGTATATATCTACCGAAGATAGACGAATAGATTTTACTGAGATTAATATTGACAAATATATTGAAATCCCAAAATCTTTTTTAGATTTTTGCAAAAAGGAAAAAATCACTCCACCAGAAGAAAACAATTTTTTACATTATACCGATATAAAATAATTATATGATAAAACAAAAATTACCGACCAATGTCGGTAATTTTTGTTTATACTATGTTTTATAGTTGAATATTTTCTGCAATTTTCTTTAAAAATTCTTTTGTTTCGCACTTAGTAACTTTTACTGCATCATTTTTGAATATTAGCGCTAAGTCACCTGTCATAAATCCTGATTCTATTGTTTTGATGCTCGCTTTTTCTACTGCATCTGCATATTTTACCAATTGCTCGTTATTATCAAGTTGACCACGTTTGCGGAATGCACCAGTCCATGCAAAAATAGTTGCTATTGGATTTGTTGATGTGCTTTCACCTTTTTGATATTTATAGTAATGTCTTGTAACTGTACCATGAGCAGCCTCAAACTCCATAACACCATCTGGTGCTACCAAAACACTTGTCATCATAGCAAGACTACCAAACGCAGTTGCTACCATATCTGACATAACATCACCATCATAGTTTTTACAAGCCCATATAAATCCGCCATTACTACGTACAACTCTTGCAACAGCATCGTCTATTAATGTGTAAAAATATTCAATACCTGCTTTTTCAAATTTTTCTTTATATTCAGTCTCAAAAACTTCATTAAAAATATCTTTAAATCTATGGTCATAAATTTTGCTTATTGTATCCTTTGATGAAAACCAAACATCTTGTTTAGTCTCTAAGGCATAGTTAAAGCAAGATTTTGCAAAACTGATAATAGAGTTATCTGTATTATGCATACCCATACATACACCTGCAGTTTTAGTATAATCAAAAATCTCTATTTCTCTTGTGCCATCTTTATCTTCTATAACAAGTTTTGCTTTTCCACCTTTTGCAACTTTTGCCTCAACATTTTTATAAATATCACCATAAGCATGACGTGCAATTGTAATAGGTTTTTCCCAAGTTGGAATATAAGGAGTAATACCTTTTACCAAAATAGGTGCACGGAATACAGTTCCGTCCAAAATAGCCCTTATTGTACCATTTGGAGACTTCCACATTTGCTTTAAATTATATTCGCTCATTCTTTGAGTGTTTGGTGTTATTGTTGCACATTTTACACCAACACCATATTTTTTAATTGCAAGTGAAGCATCAATAGTCACTTGGTCATTAGTTTTATCTCTTTCTACCAAACCTAAATCGTAAAACTCAGTTTTTAAATCAACATAAGGCTCAATCAAAATCTCTTTAATCCAATCCCAAATAAGCCTTGTCATCTCATCGCCTTGCATCTCAACAATAGGTGTAGTCATTTTAATTTTATTCATAAGTAGTTCCTTCCTTGCTAAAATATATAGTTATTATATATCATTTATGAAATTTTTGCAATAGTTTAGGCGAACTATTTTCGCTAAGAGTTAATAAACTACTATCAAATTTTTTAATTAGTGCTTTATTTTCTTTATATCTTGCAAGTCCTGCCTCTATAAGGATATCCGTTAAATCCATTAAATCTATACCGCAATTTGCAAATAAATAATATGCCATAGACCCTGGAATAGTATTTATTTCGTTTAAATAAAGTTCGTTTATAGCACTATCGTACAAATAATCTATTCTTACAACACCAAACAAACCTAACTCATCATAAACCTTTTTTGTAGTTTGTAATATTTGCTTTTTTAAAGCAGATGTAAGTTCAAACTTTTCCTGTTCTGCTTTGCCATTAAACATAAGATATTTGTCTTCAAAATCTAAAATCTCTTTACTTCTTACAGGAATATCCACATCACTCAAAAGTATCTCTTTTCCGCTATATACAGCGGCACAGTTAAATTCTACAAGATTATCCACTTTTTGTTCTATTAAGGCATATTTATCATATCTCAACGCATTTTGAATTGCTTTATAAATTTGTTTACTATCATTTACTGCCTGAACTCCAACTGAAGAGCCTAAACTGTTTGGCTTTACAACCACATTTTTGTTAAATTGATTAAATATTTCTTCTATCCCTTCTTCCGTAATTTTATCATTAACCAATGTATAATTTACGTTTTTAACCCCGATTTTCGTTGCAAAAATATGAGTTAATGATTTATCCATACATATTGCAGACCTAGCAATATCTGTGCTAGTGTAAGGTATATCATTTATTTCTAGTAAGCCTTGCAAACCACCATTTTCACAATTGCCACCATGCGTACACAATAAGGCGATATCTATATCTATGTATTTTTCTTTAAACTTACTTTTTGCAAAAACTAATCTTTTATTTGACACATAAACTTGCTTAAAATTTGCTTTGTTAAATTTAGAATATATACCCACACTTAAAGCCTTTTGCTCGTTTGCTATCCAAAATTTATTATCACGCACATAAACCGCAATGCCTTGATATTTACTTGAATCCAATGCTGACAAAGCCCCTATGCCTGTTATTACACTAATATCTGATTCTACACTATCTCCACCAAAAAATACAGCAACTTTCAACATATCCACCTCCTAATAATTATCTGGCAAATCATTTAACAGCAATAGTACATCTCCAGCACGCAAAGTATCTTTAAAAGCAGTTTGTGCCTCTCTTAGGTTTTTAAATTTAATTATCCTTGTTGGATTATAGCCACTATCTATCAAACCTTTTTGCAATTTATCTGCAAGTTTGCCAACTAAAATTGCAATATCTGCAACACTAGACATTTTTACACCCAAATTATAATTGATTTCCTCTTCTTTTTCGCCACCTTCAACTATTCCTTGACATAAAACTACTTTTCTGCTATCAAACATAGAAAGTGTATCCAAAGCAACTTTTACTCCAACCTCATTAGCATTGTAACTATCGTCTATGATAGTAATTCCATTTGCCTTTATCACTTCTAATCTATGTGGTGTAAATTCCAATTTTTCTATACCATAACTGATACTATCAATATCCATTCCAAGTCCAACAGCAACAGTTACTGCAAGCAAAATATTTTCTATATTATGTCTGCCAACAAGTTTAGTATGACAATTACGTATGCTATCACCAATTTTCAAATCAAACATACTGCCTTCTGTTGTAGTTACCAAGTTTTCTACACAAATGTTGCCACTATCCATACTTGTAATCATTTTATTAGGCAAAATACATCTATCGTACATATTTTTAACTCTTGCATTTTCGCCATTAAAAACCGCTAAGCCATTACTATCCAATGCCTCTATAAGTTCATACTTTCCACGCATAACATCTTCAACACTGCCAAAAGTTTTAAGATGTTGTGCGGCAATACCAGTAATTACTCCAACTTGTGGTTTTAGTGCCTTTGCAATTTTTGCGACATCACCTATTTTTCTAGCACCAATTTCCATTATAAATACTTGTGTGCTTTCAGTAATTTCATTTACACTTTTTGCTAACCCCATAGGTGTATTGTAACTAAATGGAGATGCAATAACTTCAAATGACTCACTAAGTATTGTTGCCATAATATTTTTTACAGATGTTTTGCCATAAGAGCCTGTAATACCGATTTTCATAAGGTTTTGGCACTCATCAAGTTTTTTTACCGCTTTTAAAAAATACTTGTTATGAATATGTTTTTCAAGCGGACTTATAATTAAAAAGGCTAATCTTACTACTAATGGGGTTAACAAAAAATTAATCCATACAAAATAAAAAATAGATATTTTTGTTACTAAAGACAAATAATAAACACCGCCAAACAAAGAAAGTGTAAACAATGTAAACAATACAAAATAACGCATAACTCTTGCTGTTACTACCAAAGGTGTTTTAGATTTTCTGACCAAATCCACAATTACATAAACACTAATTGGAAGAGCGAATGATAGTAGCATCGCATACCAAGTTGCAACATTTATTAAAGATAGTACTAGGCATAAAACTTCTGCAATAAAAACCATTGCATAAAGACCTATTTGATAATTTGTCTCCGCTCCAAAAAATCCTAAACTATAACTTTGCAGTTGTATAATATTTATATTTCTTATTGCAGCAAAAACTAGCAATATTGCAAAAACTATACATATAACTATTTGCATAAAAAACCTCCTTTATTATCCACAAAAACTTCTTAAACAATTAAAAAATGTACTTTTTGATTGCAAGTAACTAAAATGTCCACATTTTTCTATTACAACCAGTCTTGAGTTTTTTATTTTTTTGTTAAATGTTTTTGCAAACTCTAAAGGAGTTTCCTTATCCTCTTCCCCCCAATAAATTAAGGTAGGAATTGTTATTTTTTCTATCTCTTTATTTTGATAATAATTTACTATATTTATAAAAGTTTTTTTCATTACTGGGGATAGTGTTTTGTAATCACTCGACCCAAAATTATCAACATTAAGTTTCAACTTTTTTCTTATTTTATACAAATAAACTTTATACCAATATTTTAATCCACGTTTTGGTTTAAGTCCTGCACTATCTACCAAAACCAATTTATCACAATTGTTATTTGCTGCAAGTTTTATGCCAATTCTGCCACCAAAAGAATGTCCTACAACTATTATTTCACTTACTTTTTCATTTTCTATAACCTTTTTTACATACTCATAATAATCAAAAATAGTAAGAGGTTCTTGCGGTTCTTCCTCAAAAAAAGATATAAGCATACACTTATATCTATCACTCAACATTTGTGCAATTTCAGCAAAACTTTCAAATCCACCGCCAAAACCATGCAAAAAAACTATTAATTTGTCACCATTTCCAAAAACTTTATAATTGATACTACACACCCCCAAAAGCATAAATCAATGCGTCTTCACCATCTTTATAGTACCTTTTCCTTTGGCTTATACACTTAAAGCCACAGTTTTCATAAAGTTTAATTGCTACTAAATTGCTTACTCTAACTTCTAAAAACAATTTATCAATTTTATTTAAACTTGCCTGTTTTATTAATTCTTTAACAAGCAATTTGCCATATCCATTGCCTCTATATTCTTTTAAAACCGCAACATTAGTTATATCTCCATTAGGATAAACACCTGCATATCCAACTATTTGCTCGTTTAACTCAACTACAACCATAATGCAACCATTATCCATTGAATCAATAAGCATATTTTCTGTCCAACATTCTAAAAAGCACTCGTCTTCAATGATTTTTATAGCATTAATATCATTTTTTGTTGCTAGTCTTATCATCTTTTTCTCTCTCCGCTTGTGATTTCTTTAAATACAAAGGACTAAACATTTGGACAAAATCTTTATTTTTTATTTTTTCACAAATAACATTTACTATATTATTAGAATCTTTCTCTCCATTCCAAGTAATTATTTCACAACCTAAATCTTTATAAAAAGGTCTGTCTTCAGTACTAAACAATGACACTTCTTTGCCATTATCATATTCACCTGCATAATAGTTTCCGTGTCCACTATCTACACAAACTAAAATATGATTAATATTATTATATGCAATACTTTCAAAAGTGTTAATTGCTACTCTGTTTGCACATGTTGCAAATGCTATACCATTGCAAGTTGTAAGTCCAAGTCTTATGCCAGTAAACGAACCGGGGCCAACACAACAAGCAATATTTTGTATATCTTTTATTTTATTACCACTTTCAGTTAATACTTCGTCTATAAATGGCAGTAAAACACTATTATGTTTTTTATTGCCACTACTTTTTCTTGTATATATTTTGCCATTATCATATAGCAAAACAAAAAGTTCATTATGACAACTATCTACAAACAAAAATTTCATTTTACAACCTCTTTTATTATAAATTTGCGTGAAGTATCACCTGTTTTTTCAATTTCAATACTAATTACTTTTTTATCTTCAGGAAACTGTGTAAACTTATTCCATTCAATTACCGCCACACCTTTTTCATAAAGATTATCTGATATGCCAAGTTCCCATAATTCATCTTCGCTTTCTACCCTATACATATCATAATGAGATAATTTATATTTTGCGTTGTATTCTTTCATAAATGCAAAAGTCGGACTAGTAACAATATCATTTACACCAAGCACTGCAAACAATGCTTTGGTAAAAGTTGTTTTACCTGCCCCTAAATCGCCATTTAACAAAATTATTTCATTTCCGCAAAGTTTATCTGCAAGTTTTTTTGCCAAACTTTCTGTATCTTTTAAATTATTTGATATATATTCCATACGGCTATTATATAACTTTTTTTAATTAATTGCAATTAAATAGTTGCAATTTTTATTTTATAGTTGTATACTAATATTGATAAAATAATTTTATGTTTTATCCAATTAAATATTTAACTTTGGGGCGAGGTGTAATTCCTCACCGACGGTAAAGCCCGTGAACGTTGCTTGCAATGCCGAATAGGTGTAATTCCTATGCCGACAGTATAGTCTGGATGAGAAAAGTTAATTTATATGAAGTCATATAAATTAAATAAGAATGTTTTTTATTTAACTTTTATGTTGATTTCAAAAAGTTTTCCTTTCATACCCAAAGTGCGGTATGATTTTTTTATTCTGGAGGACTTTTTTATGAAAACAAACCTTTTCAACACTAGAAAAATCACTGGTATGGCAATACTTTCCGCACTTGCAATTGTATTACTTTACATACCGGGATTACGATTTCCAATTATTCCATTAACTCCGTTTTTGGAATATGATGCTTGCGACATTCCTATAATGTTTGCCACTTTTGCTTATGGTCCAATTTCTGGACTTATAGTTACATTTATTGTAAGTATAATACAAGGTGTAACAGTATCAAGCGCTAGTGGATTTTATGGAATAATAATGCATATTTTTGCAACTGGGTCTTTTTCTTTAAGTGCAGGATTTTTGTTCGCCTTTTTAAAAAAGAAAAAACTTAATCAAATAGCATCACTTGCAATTGCAACTATTACAGGCTCATTATGTTGGCTTGTTGTAATGGTGCTTGCAAATATGGCAATTACTCCATTATTTATGAAAGTTCCTTTTTCTGAACTTATGAAATTAATGTTGCCAGCAATTATTCCTTTTAATCTAATAAAAGCAACTGCAAATGGTGTAATAGGCGCTATTTTATACATTCCACTTCACAAAAGTGTGTCAAAATATCTTGATAAACAAGTTGTTACAGATGAAGACTTAGCAACAGAACAGCCTATAATTACTGAAAATATGTTTGCGGATAATAATCAAACCACAGACATTAATTTAAATCATAATGAAGAGCAAAATTATAATGTTATTGAAAAATCAGAAGATAACAATAACCAACAAAACAAAGAAATTTAACATTTTATAATATATGAAAATTTTTAAAAATTGAATAAAAATAAAACGCAAAATAGGACAACTTAAGTTGTCCTATTTGCATAAAAGTCATAGTTTGACTTGAAACTATTAGCGAGACTTGCAAGAAACAAAGCGACGGAATAAAGAGACTTGTTCGAGTGTCACATTATTTTGGCAACACCATCATTACGGAATAAAAAATAGGGCTCCCACAGAGGCTTTTGCTAAAAAGGCTTTGTGGGATAAAGGAGAAGCCGACCATAAATGAAAAAAGATATGCTTATTTTGCATATCTTTTTAAATAAAAACGTCGTGCTTCGACGTTGGAGCTAATGACGGGATTTGCAAGGAGCAAAGCGACGGAATAACGAGACTTGTTCGAGTGTCACATTATTTCGGTGACTCCGTCATTACGGAATGAGTAATGGCTTATCAAAAGATAAGCCATTTGAATGGAGCTAATGACGGGACTTGAACCCGTGACCTCTTCCTTACCAAGGAAGTGCTCTACCGACTGAGCCACATCAGCAAAATATTATAATTGTATTAAAAAATTTTCAATGTAATTATAATATAGCAAAAAATATTTGTCAAGCAAATAATATGCCTAACTAACTACTCAAAATTGATTTGCAGTATTATCCTTTGCATATAACTAAGTTCGCTTTTTATTTGGTTTTCTT
This sequence comes from uncultured Christensenella sp., assembly GCA_910577795.1. Lineage (GTDB taxonomy): Bacteria > Bacillota > Clostridia > Christensenellales > UBA3700 > MGBC100798. Next base: position 28,460 of record CAJTNW010000008.1, on the reverse strand, counting down.
TTTATATTCAGCAAAGCAATAAAATCATTAAACAAAGACGTATCTGTTGGCTCAAACATTAACCATTTTCCATCATGGTAGGTTGGAGTTTTGTCATAAATATCTTGCACTATTTTTGTATAATTATTTCTATCTACTTCAAATTTTACGCGTTCATCTTTTCCTAATATAATCATAAAGCCTACACAATTTTTTCTAGCATATAAAGCGCATAGTGTTTTACCACCTCTGCGGTATTTATACTCATATTCCCATGCTTTACCACCATTATTCCACAAACATTCCATATCATATTTTTCATCAATTATAACACATAATTTATTCCAAACATCAAATAAAGATATTCCAATTAAATCTACCATTGTGTCTTTGTTAGGTATTGTCTCAAGCATAATATTCTCCTATTAATTTATATTATTTAAAAAACTCAAAATCTGTTTAAAACATAGCGAACCTGCACCATTATCCCCGATATAAAATTGATATTCGTGTCTAATTTCACCATACTCCTCTTTATTAAAAAATAGAGATTTTACATCCACACCTATTGATTCAAAACAACTTACTAATTTTTTACCTTAGAGGTATTATTACAGTGCTCAAATATTATAATGACACTTTCAATAAAAAAGTGTCGGTCCGATATTGGCAGAGAGGAAGGGATTCGAACCCTCGAATGCTATTAACATTACACGATTTCCAATCGTGCGCCATAAACCAAACTAGGCGACCTCTCTATAATTTTTATTATTGTATATATTAGTTTATATTATTTTTTATCAAAAATCAATTAATTAACATTATTTTTATTAATTTTGTTAGATTTTTAATATTTAGCATACTGTTTGTAAAAAATTGTTTCGTAACATTTTTTTGTTATAATAATATTGACATAATTAAATAATCAAGTTATAATAATATCAATAAAAATAAAAAACTCGAAAGACAGTTCGAAACCATCCTGTCTAAAAACAAAACTATGGAATGGATGGGGCTATTATGCCCTTTTTCTTTTGTTTATGTCTTTCAAAAATACTTAAGAGGCATTTTATGTTAAAACAAAAAATTAAAAAAGAATGGAATGAATTTATAATTTTATTAAAATGTGTTCCATCTATAGTAATTGTACTTTTTATAGTATCAGTTTTTTGTATGAATTTACTGGCTAATAAAAGTATTAATATACCTATAAGTTGGCTTGCGTGTGACTGCGGCATTATTGTATCTTGGTTCGCCTTTTTTACAATGGATATTTTAACAAAGCATTTTGGGCCTAAAGCAGCAACTGAAATTACAATTTTGGCTATAATCACTAACCTTTTCTTTTGTTTTTTATTGTATTTAGGCAGTATTATTCCGGGAATGTGGGGAGAATCTTTTGTGACTAATAGTGAAAATATTATAAATACTGCCCTAAATAAAACTTTTGGCGGAACATGGTATGTAGTTTTAGGAAGTACTTGTGCATTTTTAGTTTCTGCTATTGTAAACAATTTTTCCAACTACGGAATTGGCAAACTATTCAAAAAAAATCCTGATGGAATAATTGCATATTTATTGCGTGCACATGTATCTACTGCTATTGGGCAATTTGTTGACAACTTGACTTTTGCACTTATTGTTAGCCACTTTTTCTTTGGATGGACAATTGTACAATGTATAACTTGTGCTCTAACAGGTATGATTATTGAACTATTATGTGAGGCAATATTCTTTTATCCTGGATTTAAAATAACTAAATACTGGAAACAACATAATGTAGGAAAAGAATATTTAGACTTAAAAAATAAGGAGTTATATAATGAAAATCTTGATAACAGGAACTAGTAAAGGTATAGGCAAAGCAATTGCTGAAAAATTTTTATGCTGTGGTCATAATGTAATTGGTATAGATATATTAGATGCATCTATAATAAATGATAATTATACACATTTTAAAACAGATGTATTTGCAGATACTCTTCCTGAAGTTAATGACATTGAGATAGTAATAAATAACGCTGGAGTACAAAATACAGGCAAAGATATTGATATTAATCTTAAAGGCAGTATAAATGTAACTGAAAAATATTCGTTTCAGGATAAAATTAAAAGTGTTTTATTTATTGCATCAGCAAGTGCTAGCACTGGGGCAGAGTTTCCTGAATATACTGCAAGTAAAGGCGGAATGGTTGCGTATATGAAAAATACTGCACTACGAATTGCTAAGTATGGTGCTACAGCAAATAGTTTATCCCCTGGCGGAGTAAAAACAGAACTTAACGCACATATTATGAATAATCCTATACTTTGGCAAAAAATAATGAATGAAACTCTTATCCCTAAATGGGCAGAGCCAGAAGAAATTGCAGAATGGGCTTATTTTGTAACAATGAT
>CAJTNW010000008.1:23661-26044 GCA_910577795.1 uncultured Christensenella sp. | reverse complement strand
AACTTTATATGGTAACAAAAAATACGGCAAACTACTTAGTCTGCCGTTTTTTTTATAACTTTTTAATCTAATATTGTTTCTTTTCTCTTTACCAATTCAATTACATAAGATTCTGCATTTAAGCCTATTACAACAAAAGCGATTTGAGTTAAGGCTAAGCCAACAAATATTCCTACATAAAGATTTGTTATTAAAATTAATATGCCAATAATTGATGCTGAGATAAGTAATATTAGCAAATTAGTAAGCAATAATTTTAAAACATTGTTTATATTTACAATTTCTTTCATGTTTAAAACTTTTCTACCATGTACTAAATATGCTTGCAATAGTGCAAAAATACCAAAAAATATAAATGCAAAAAATATTGTTATAAATATACTATATTTCCATAGTGTATACAACCAAACGCATACAAAAATAATCAATATTGAAAACACACTATCAATAACATTGGACAATAAATATTTTTTAAATGTGCGTTTTGCAATATTTCTACGGACTAAACATTTTACAAGAAAATATCCACCAATAACACCTAAAATTAGAAAAATTAATAACCCCGCAAAACCGCCTATTATGTTATTAGAAAACTTACTTATTGCATTTGTCAAAGGCACTGTATATGTATCTACTCCTCCAATAAATGATGAAAGACAAGTTTCTAAAGTTTCTAAAAGCCAGTCTTGACTTATCATTAATTTAAATGTTTCTAATGGTTCGCTCCAATCAAGTGCTTTTATTATTGATAAAAAACTATCTTTTAACGCATCAAAATCAAGGTTTGTATTTGAAAAAATAATTTTAATGTCTTCTATCAAACCATTAACCGAAGATATTATTACTGGAATTAAAATAGACATACCAAACACAAAGCCAAGAGCAATTGCTCCTAACGGATTAAAAAAGTATTTTAAATTTTTAAAGTAATTTTTTATGCCTTGTTTTATCATTTTATCCTAAAAATTAAAATATGGTTAATATTTATATACTAACCATATTTATTATTAATTCTAATTTAAATTAGTATGCAATTTTATATAACTCTAAAATATCTGCCTCTGTTATCTCACGAGGGTTACCACCTGTGCAAACATCAGCAAAAGCATCTTTAGATAATTGTACCAGTGCTTCTTTTGGAATATTAATATCCCTTAAAGTTTGAGGAATATTTAAATCAAGTGACAATTGTTTAACAGCATCAACTGCTGCTTTTGCCCCCTCTTTAACTGACATACCAGTAATATCCACACCCATCGCTTTTGCAATTTGACAATATTTTGCTTCTGCTGCTGGCATATTATATTCCATTACTATAGGTAGCAATAAAGCATTTGCAACACCATGAGGTATATCAAACCTTGCACCCAAAGGATGCGCCATTGAATGTACACAACCTAATCCCACATTAGAAAAAGCCATACCTGCAACATATTGAGCAAGAGCCATATTTTCACGTGCAACCATATCCTTACCATTTGCAGTTGCATTACGTAAGTTTTTAGCAATAAGTTCAATTGCTTTAATCTCAAACATATCAGATAGTTCCCACGCACCTTTTGTGATATAACCTTCAATTGCGTGAGTAAGTGCATCCATACCAGTTGCAGCAGTTAAACCTTTTGGCATAGTTGCCATAAGTTCCGCATCAATAATTGATAAAACTGGAATATCGTTAGGGTCAACACAAACCATTTTTCTGCCAGTTTCTTCATCTGTAATTACATAGTTTATTGTAACTTCTGCAGCAGTACCTGCAGTAGTTGGAAGTGCAACAATAGGTACACACTTATTTTTTGTATTTGCAACACCCTCTAAAGATACAATATCTGCAAATTCAGGATTATTTGCTACAATTGCAACACCTTTTGAAGTATCAATTGAAGAGCCACCACCAATTGCAATAATAAAATCTGCTTTTGATGCTTTAAAAGCAGCAATACCTGCTTTAACATTTTTTACAGTTGGGTTTGCTTTAAAATCTGAAAAAATTTCATAAGGAATTTCCAATTCACTTGTTACCATATCAACAATGTTAAACTTAATCAAATCTTTGTCTGCAACGATAAATGCTTTTTTAAAACCACGTGATTTAATTTCGTTTTTTAATTCTTTTCTTGCACCACATCCAAAATAAGATGTTTCATTTAAAATAAATCTGTTTGCCATAAATATCCCCTTTTATTGTCGTAAGACAAAATGTATTATAAAATTATTATATCATACTAAAAATTATATTTCAATATTATTTTAAATAATTTTAGTTTTATATTTATTATTGCCAAATGGTTAAATTGCAAATCGTATCTTTATAAAATAAAAAAGAGGGATAACACCCTCTTTTTATCACACAACTAATGGAACTACAATACCTACTAGTATT
>CAJTNW010000008.1:12531-23641 GCA_910577795.1 uncultured Christensenella sp. | reverse complement strand
TAAAACTTTCCAAACTGTTTGTTTACTTTTAACAAATCTCCAAGCATTTACTGCTGCTATACAAATAACTACTGCTGTTGCAATATTTTGAATAATTCTTGCCGCTGTTGCTAATGCCGAAACATTTACAACAGAAAAAATCATTGCTAATAAATACATAAATGCTACAACGCAAAGAGTATAAAAACTTACTTTATTAAGAGACCAAGTACTACCACCATTTGAAGATTTTTTCTTTTGATTATTATCATTATTTGATTTATTTGCCATATTACACCTCCATAAATCTTTATAATCGTATTATATTATGATTTTTTGTAAATGTCAATAATTTTAAAAAAATATTTTTAGCGTTTTATAATCAGTTTTTATTTGTTTTTGATTTTTTTAAACTTTTTAAATTCTTTTTCTATTTTTTTTGCAACCCATAACATAAAACCAAAACTGCCTTTACCAAGTAATTCAAACCAATATACTTCAGAAAATAAAGAGTACATTCTTGACTTTAAATCTACAAACTTACTGGTTTTTACTCTATTTTTATATTCCTTATACAACTTTAATTTAGGATATAAAATCATTGCAAAAATCTCATACTCACTCTCCGCCCACATAAGATTAAAAGGGTCTACACACCCAACAAAATCATAAGTTTTAGGACTAGCCAATAAATTAGGTGCCCAATAATCGCCATGAGTTAAAACAGGCTTGCCACCATCTTGTAAAATATCATCTAGGTAGTCATAAACTTTTGTAAGGGAATCTACTACCTTTTGAGGGAACTCCCTTTGCTTTGCAAGTGGAATAATATAATCTAATCTTGCTTTTGCAAATGGTTTGTAATAATCTATCCAATTATCAAACTGTTCGCCACCAACTACACCATATTTATCATTTGTTATTTTTTGTAACTGTAAAAAATTGTCTATTGCTGACTTTGTAAAATACCTTCGTTTTTTACCTTTACAAAACCAATTTATTCTGTCAGCACCAACCCCATCAATAAAAGACATACCCATTATGTTTAAATTGATTTCATTATCCGCTAAATGATAAAAATATATCTTTGGCAATTTAATATCCACACGTTCGTTTATAAAATTAATTGTATTAACCTCTTTAAATAACATATCTGAATAATTAGTAACTTTTAGTGCAATAACAAATGGCTCTTTATTTATATTGCATTTATAAACTTTACCATTTGCACCATTGCCTAAAAGTGCACTATCTAGCATATCACAATTCAAATACTTTTTTATTGCTTTTTGTATTTCTACACTATTTTCCATAAATTCCCCAATATATCTAATTATTTAAAATCTTCTGCACTTTTAATGTGAGGCAAGTAATTTGTATTTTGATAAACTTTAACATAATCAATATAAAAAGTTCCACCAGTAAACTCACCAAGTTTTTGACCATAAGGTCCATATTGTGCTTTTTGTCTTATCTCATTAGTAAGCATAATATATGCTGGCACCTGACATATTCCACCAAAATCTGTTGCCCATACTGCCTCGCCATCAACATAAAACACATATTCTTCAGGTGTCCATTTTAAACCAAATGTATGATAGCCTTCATAAAGATTTTTTCCAGTGCTATGCGTTGCCTGTCCGCCTTTGTGTTTAGAGCCGTATCCATCATAATGTATACAATGCCCAACAAAATCTTTTTTATTCCAAAAACTAGATTCGTAAATATCTATTTCTGCTCCATCTTTGCCACCATTGCCAATTTGTCCTTGACTTAAGGTTTGCAACCAAAATGCAGACCACATTCCATCACTATAAGGGAACTTTACTTTTGCTTCAAAATAACCAAAGGCTTGAGAAAATGTAGGTACTCTCTTTCCATCTACATAACTTGCAGTTATAATGCCAGATGTATAATAATTAGATTTATCACCACAATTATTACAATTATGAGAATTTGATTTTTCTGCCAAAATTTCTATTTTGCTATCAGTTTGTTTTATCATTTTGTCACACCAGTATTCCTCGTTTCGCAGTATGTTTTCTACTGGTTTCCATAGTTGCTGCCAACTATCATTATCAAAATCTTCTATCATAGTTGAATACCAACCGCTATTGTTTGCATTGTATTTATCTCTTCCTGCATCTGCCAAGTTAGGAGCAGAAATATCATACTTCTTTTTCCAACCATCACCTTTAAATGTTGTATACTCACACCCAGATAAACAAAACAATAATACATTTAATGTTAAAATTGCAACAAATAATGTTATAAACTTAGCAAAATTATTTTTCAAACACTTCATTTTTCACCTTGTAACATAAGGGAGCAAAAAGACCCCCTTAATTTTTATTAATTATTTTCTTTATATCCATCATAGTTTTTGCCATAATATTCAGTTTTTACTAAATTTGGCTTGTTTGTAATAATAAAAGTAGTCCTACATTCAGGATTTTGTTCACCATGCCATTGTTTGATACCACCATGGTCAGCAGTCAAAATAATTAGCCAGTCTTCATTTTCATAACTTGGACGACTCTCTACAATTTTTATTACTTCATACATTAAATTATCGTTATTTCTTACTGCGTTAACATAATTTTTATTATCATTTGTAAAACCACTGCCATGTCCATTGTGGTCAGCCCAGTCATAAATACAAAAGATAACATCTTTTTCGTCACTGCTATTCTCTGATACACAAGACAAAATTTTATTATGTACTTTGTAGTCATCTTCTGCTATAAAGTATTCCATTGGCAAATTATTCTTTTTAATATATTCAATTTCATTTTTATAAGTTAAACTATGCGCAGACCAACTTGCCATAAAAATAGTATTTAAACCTTTTTCGGCATACTCAAGCATAAAAGTTTTTTTATCAAGATTTTTAATATTTTCTGTACCTTCTGGATTAGGATTATTTATAACACCATTTTTAGTGTCCCAACTACCAGTAGAAATAGATGCCCATCCCGGTGCTGTTGATGGTGCTTGAAAATTTTCTTTTACATCACCACCTGCATAAGCAAGATACATTTTGCCGCCTAAATCATCAACTATGTGATTAATGGCACTAAATTTAGCCTTTGGATTATCTCCTGAATAAATATCATTGCCATCTTTATCTAAAACTCCTCTTGGTCTTACATTTACTAAAGCCTCTGCTCTTGTACCATCAAAACCCAAAAGCAAGACTTTCTTTTCTTTGCCATTGTCATTTTCCATATGTTCTTTAACCATATCATATACATGAGTTTGTGTTATAGCAGTATTTCCGTCATTTTCCCAAAAAGTATAACTTGAAACCATATCAAAATATTTGCTTTTATTGCAACCTGTCAAAAATACTGTAAGTAGCACTACTAATGACATTAACCCTACAAAAATCGATACTTTTTTACTTTTTTTTCATAAATTTTAACCACCTTAATATGATTTTCTATATTCGTCTAAATATTTAGGCACACCATTTTCTAGTCTTGATTGTTCTGCTAAAAATGCCATTAAATGGCTTTCTAAACTCATATTGATATCTGTTTTCGCATGTCCTTCAGCAAGTGCAGTAATCATTTTGCCATCACCACCAGCATGAGAGCCACGAGCAGATAAACTTCTGCTAATCTTCTTAGGTTTTTTACCATACTCTTCCAAGATAAATTTAGGTTTATCTGTATGACAATACATAAATCCAAGTGTTCCTCTAATAACTGTTTCCCTACTAGAAGATTTACCACTAAAGGCAGTCATTGTAAGTGTAGAAGATATTCCGTTTTCAAATTCCATTTGTACTGTTTGATGGTCAACTACATTGTTGTCAGATAAAAATACGCATTTACCAAAATCAGTATTTTTACAAGCCTCATATAGTTTAGGAATAGTAACTGTGCTATCTGTCATAAGTCTTGACTGCGGCCACATATATTTATAAACAGCAGATGGCTTGCCTTTAATATCTTTTATGTATATTTTTTCGCAGTCATACGGACATTTATCTTTTGCCTTACAACCACCCAAACAATATTGAGTTGCACCATTTGGTGCGTTTTCTTTATTAAAATAATTTAATTTACCAATAGATGATACATACTTACACTTAGAATCAGCAAGATATACTGCAATATCCAAATCGTGACAACATTTTGCAAGTATCATTGGAACAGACTCTTCACTATTTCTCCAGTCACCTCTTACAAAACTATGTGCTTGATGCCAGTAAGCAACATTTTCCACTTGTTCAATAGATATAATTTTTCCAAGTACTCCACTATCAATAACTTCTTTTATTTTTTCATAATATCCAGAATATCTTAAAACATGGCATACATCAACTTTTAAACCTTTTTCATTTGCAACTTTTGCAATATCTACACAGTCCTCTAAAGTTGTGGCAATAGGTTTTTCCAAAAGCAAATTATACCCACAATTTAATGCCTTTATTGCATGCTCATGATGCTGTTTATCCTGAGTGCAAATAAACATATATTTAGCCATTTTAGGAATAGCACAAAAATCATCAATGTTGTTAAATAACTTGTCATCAGCCAAATTCATTTCCTTTTTAGCAAGATTTAGTTTGTCAGGCTGAGTATCAATTACTGCAACAACTTCAAAACGCTTTTTATTTATAATGTTGTTACATAATAACCCATAATTTCTACCTCTTCCGCCATAGCCTAAAATTACTACTTTTGTCATAATATCCTCCAAAAATCATACCTAAATTTATTTTTACTTAAATTTTTACTTTAATTTTTTCTAACCTTTTGTTAATTTTTTCCATCTCACGAATAGTTTTTTCTCTTGCAATTTCTGCTCTTACTCTTTCTCTTTCTTTAAGCATATCTGCAAACTCTTCCTGCTTGATTATGTACTTAGAATTGTAAATATATTTACCTCTAAATTCGTCTTCATCAAATACAAGATTTTTCTTATTTGCTTTTACCTTTGCCTTTTCAAGTTGCTTGTTATATTTTGTTTCTTCTTTATCTATTTGATTATTAAATCTTTGCTCTGCAGTGTTCTCGTCATTTATTTCTTTTTTAGCCTTGATGTCAGAGTATTCATCAAGCAAAATTAAATATCTATTGCGGTATACATATTGGTCAATAAAGTTTTCTTCATCAAAATTAATGCCTTTTTTTTCACATATAGCCTTTTGTTTTGCAATTTTTGCTTCAAGTTTTTTTGTTTCAAGTTCAATATTTCTCTCAATATCTTCTTGTTCTTCTTGTGCAAACTTTGCATCTTCTCTAGCCTTAGCATCGTCATACATTGCAATTACTTTGTCCAAATCTTCAAACTCAGCCATTTTGCTTAAAATAAATGTATCATTATAATCTACTGCATAATCTACTATACCTTTTAATTCTACAATTTGACTATCTGTTAAACTATTTGTCATAAAGTCGTCTTTGGCTGCCCTTATCCTTAAGGCTCTTACAATGCTTGCATGTTGTTTTTCTGTTAAATCGTAGAAGAAAATAGGAATTGCAGCAATTGCACCAGTCGCAACACCAACCAAACTTCTATACAAATAAAGTTTTTCACGTGTTACAATATCTGTCATTTTGTCTGCATAAACATCACCAAAACCAATGCCTGCCGCTGCTGCTAAGAACAAAGGCACCATAGCAGTAAATATACCAACAACAGTAGTAATCATTGCTATAAAGTTTTGCCAGAAACCTTCCACACGTTTGCCATGCCTATATTGCTCATAGTCAAGAGCATCTGATGTCATAATACCTGTAATAAAGTCAAATCCCACAAAAATATTTTGGAAGAAGGTACAAAACACTACAATTATTGGAATTTTGTATGTGGCGAGTTGCAACACAGCAAAAATTACAAACCCTACATTTGCCGTTATCATAACTTTTCGCTTACCAAATTTTTTCATAACAATTGGACCTACTGCCATACCGACTACAAATGCCGTCATTAAAACAGTTTTGCCCAAAATTTCAATAAATCCCGTTAGTGCAGGATTACCTGGATAACTATATTGTCTAATAAAATCAACTATATTTATATTTGCTCTAATAGTAATGATTAATTGATAAACAACTATTATCCAAAAATATTTATTTGTACTTAGTGCTTTAGCACCTTGCACAAAACTTACTTTTTCCTTAACCGCATTAGTAACGACTACTCTTTCCTTAGTTCCACGAACAACAAAGAAAACCAAAGCAATTGCGCATATAGAACAAATAGGGAAAATAATTTGCTGTGTGATAAGTGGGAAAATTGTACTTTTACCAACTTTGTCCATATCAAAAACACCAAACATTAACAATACACCAGGTAGTGCGTTTGCTATTGAACCAGGAATATTACAAATAATACCTCTTAGCGATGCTATTGTAGAACGTTCCTGTGATATTGGTGTAATTGTTTGCTCTATACCTCCTACTGCTTGACTGACAAAAGTGCTTGCAGTAGTACCAAGTATAATTAATACCCAAAGTGCAATAATCGCAGGTGTAAATATAATATTAGAGGATTCAGGAAGTCCTATCCACGGCATTGCTGGCACTGAAATTTGTGCTAAAACATTATTATTCCACGACATTGGAATAAATGGTGTTATACAAAAGAATACGCAAGTAGCAATAGTTGCTGGCAAAATAAATGGCTTAAATTTACCCCGTTTACTCTTGCAGTTGTCTATGCATAATGACATAATTGGTGCACGAATAATACCAATTATAGCATTTATCATTGTAAATAACCATACTTGTCCTAATGATACATTATAGTGTATCATCATATCTTTGGTAACATCAAATGTTGCCATACCAACCATAACACTTAAAAAGGAAACAACACCAAATCCAAGTGATAAGTTAACAAACTCTTTGTAACTTACATAGTACCCCTTTGGTGGCTTTTTCCAATAAGTTTTCAACTTAAAAAGTCCATCTGAAACTTTTTCAGTAAAAGCACTACTCATAAATATTCTCCCATTATATTTACATTATATTAATAAATATATCATATAAACTACCAAAAGTCAATAGACATTTTTTTACTAACAACGTTTTAATAATGTTTTATGAAATAAATGTTAAAAAGTCGTAAAGGTGTAAATTTTTAAGATAAAAAAATCACTCTGAACTATTTTACAAAGTGATTTTAAAATTATACAAGATTATTTATCGTATATTATTTGTTCCAATTTCACGCTGCCGCTATTACTTAAAGTAATAAGTAATCCACCTTTTTTGCAGTCCTCTGCATAGCCTTCGCACCAACCAGACTCTACCCCATAACCTAAATAAATAACGTCTAATTTAATGATTTTGTTGTTTGCATGGTCATGTCCAAAAAATACACCTTTAGAACTACCAATTTCTTTTAAAGCAGAAAACCAACCTGTATTCTTTTTACCGGGGTAACTATCTTCTTTATTTTCTCCTAGCACATATAAATCTTTGTTATCCATATTATCTTTATACTCATTAATAGGTATGTGCTGAAAATTTATAGAAGGAATTATCCCCTTGCCACCTGCTTTTGCATATAAATCTTGAACACCTTTCATAGCCCATTTATACCATTCTATTTGGTCTTTTCCTATGCTATCATAAATAGTGCTCCATTTTTTTACTGCACTATGCGAATCTATTGTAACCACTGCTTGAACAGGTTTTCCATCTTTTTCTGCAACCACTATATAATTTCCTGCACCGCCTTTTAAATTAGTAAAACCAACATCAAAAAGACTATTTTTGTATTGTGCAAATATATCTGCAAAATCATATTTAGTAAGTTCACCCTCTGCATCGTGATTACCAAAAGCAACTATCCAAGGTATATAGTAACTATCTATCAAATCAAATACTGTTTTGGTTGCTTTATCTCTTTCCTTTTTTTCATTCGTAGATACCCAGTCACCAGTAACAGCAATTAAATCTGGCATACTACTTTCTATAGTACTTTTTATTAAGTCTAATGTCCATTCTTTTCTGTTATTGTGGTCATCAAAATGAATATCTGCCAGTTGCAAAATTTTCAATTCGTCGCTTGTAATGCTTAAAGTTTTGTAACAAGTGTTATCAAATTTTAAACTTTTACTCCATTGCTTTTTATATTTTTCGGGGACTTTTACACCGCACCCCACCATAACAAATAACATTGACACTAACATAACTAAAATTGGCAATATTATAATTTTTTTAAATTTGCCCATAAAAACCTCATCATTTAATCTAATATATTAATTTTATCATAAATTGCAATTTTTTCAACTGCAAATTTTTAATTATTTTTTAGATTAAAAAACTTGCTTTTTATGAGCAAAATATACTTATTAAAAATTTAATCTTTGCTAGTTTGCCTTGCCCTTTCTTCTTGATTTAAGCCTGCAAGATAAATAACTTTATTTAAATTTAAATCCAAACCTTTTGCAACTTTAGAGCCTAATTCTGGTGAAGTTATAAAGAATAAAGCACATTGTCTGTATTGGATTCGTTTTATTGCTTGACCTAAACTTCCGCAAATATTTTCTATTGTATTTTGTTTTTGTTCACTTGTCATTTTTTCATAAAATCTGCGAGGTTGTTCAAAATCTATTGCAGTGACTGGCATAGGATAATTTTTTACATATCCACAAGTTTCTAATGGAGGAGGAGTTCCAACCGGATTAGGTTTTACCCCACCAAATGAATTAGGAAAATAATTTGGTGCTGGATGTTTTGGTATGTAAACTGCCATTTTTCCATCTCTTTGATAATTATTAACCATATTTTTAGGTTTATTTGATGGCAATTGCTCAAAATTTACTCCCAAACGATATCTTTGAGTATCAGCATAAAATACCATTCTTGCATTTAACATTTTATCAGGTGATGGACCAATTCCATTTACTAAATTACCAGGACAAAAGGCTGCTTGCTCTATTTCGGTAAAAAAGTCCGAAGGTATTCTGTTAAGCACAAACCTACCAACTTTTATTAATGGATAATCTTCCTCATATATCTCTTTTGTAACCTCAAATATATCATAGCGATATGCCTTTGCTTCATCAGGTGTCAATATTTGCACATACATATCCCATGCTGGATAATCACCTGCTTTTATATGGTCATAAAGGTCTTGGACAGCATAGTCAGGGTTTTCACCTGCAAGCCTTACTGCCTCTTCATTTGTCAAATTTTTTATGCCTTGCAAAGATTTAAAATGATATTTTACCCAAACATAACTACCATCTTTTTTATACCACATAAAGGTATGATTTCCAAAACCATCCATGTGCCTAAAGCCATCAGGAGTACCATTATCCGACATCAACCTCATTACTTGATGCATTGATTCTGGAGTTAGTGATAAAAAGTCCCAATACGCATCCATATCAGGAAGATTAGTTACAGGGTTTCTTTTTTGTGAGTGTATAAAGTCTGGGAATTTTATAGCATCTCTTACAAAAAATACTGGGGTATCATTGCAAACAATGTCATAGTTACCCTCTCTAGTATAAAATTTTAAGGCAAATCCTCTAGGGTCTCTTTTAGTATCTGCAGAACCTCTCTCACCACCTACAGTTGAAAATCTAGCAAGCATTTCTGTTTGTTTTCCTACACCGCAAAAAATATCTGCATCAGTATACTCTGACATATCACGTGTTAATGTAAACACTCCAAAAGCACCACCACCTTTTGCGTGTACAATTCTCTCTGGTATTCTCTCACGATTAAAATGAGCCATTTTTTCAAACAAATGTGCATCACTCATAATCGTATATTCATTGCCATTAGTAGTAATACTATTTTGGTCATTGTATACCCTACTTCCTGTTGAACGTGTAAAATCATTGCTATGATTATCCATAATTACTCCTTTTAAATTTATTTATATTAACTTTTATCATTATATGTTGATAATTAACTATTTGACAAAATAGTAAAATTTTGGTATTATATTTAAATAAATTGAACAAATTTATAAATGAGGTAATTATGCTAAAATTTGAGAATATCTCAATTAATCACAAAACAGAATTTGAAAAATATATTAACGAAAGCAATAAATTAAATAGTATTAGTGATTTTAACTTTTTCTTCTTGTGGAATACAAGAAACAATATACAAATTGCCTTTTTTAGCAATTATTGCGTAATTAAAGGTGTGTGGGGAAACAAAACTTATTTTTACTCCCCATCAATTGAAACTATAGAAGATTTTGAAATAATTTTTAAAGAATTAGAAATTTTTCAAAAAGGTAAAAATTTTTATTTTGCAGGCTTAAGTTCTAATATTGTAAATACTATCAAGTGTATCCCTAACAATTGCAGTATAACTTTTGATAGAAATGCAAGTGACTATATTTACTCTACATTAGATTTAATGAATTTGCAAGGCAAAAAATTTCATGCAAAAAAGAATTTTGTAAATTCATTTAAAAATCATTATAATTATGAATTTATTGAATATGATAAATCATACTACAAAGAAATTATAAATTTATATGATAATTGGATGAAAAACAGCGAACATTCGGTTGATAAGCAAGAAAAAGTTGCAATTGAACTTGCACTAGATAATTACAAAGAACTAGGACTAAAAATAGGATTACTATTGATAGATGGCATAATAGGTGCTTTTAGTGTATCTGCAATATCCGTGCATAATATCGCACAAGTATTTTTTGAAAAGGCAGATGTTAACTACAAGGGTATTTATGCAATGATAAATTACTTGACTGCAAACACTTTTTTAAATAATACTGAATTTATAAATCGTGAAGAAGATATGGGAATAGAAGGACTAAGAAAAGCAAAACTTAGTTACAATCCTACTTTAATTTATGAAAAATATCTTTTAGAGTGCAAATATGAATAAATACGAACTTTATAATCTAGTTTTTAATGATGGTGAAGAATTTACTGACTTTTACTTTAATAAAAGACGTAACAAAGTAATTTCGTTTGAAAAAATTGTAGATGGCAGCACAATTGCTATTGTAAATATAGTCAATTTAAATTTAAAATGCAACAATATAATTTATAAAACCGCTTTAATTACCGGATTATGTACTGCCCCAGAAAAACGAAAGTTAGGGATAATGCAAGATTTATTAAATGAGGTTTTGGAAAAATTAAAAGCAGATAATTATCAGTTAGTTATTT
>CAJTNW010000008.1:3867-12477 GCA_910577795.1 uncultured Christensenella sp. | reverse complement strand
TCTTGTTACTGGCAATTACAAAAAGATAAAATATTGCAATGATAATATTTATACTATTAAAAATGCTACAAAAATGGATATTAATTTGCTAATTAATCTATATGATAATGTTACCAGCAATCATTTAAACTATCAATTTATAGATAAAAATATCATATTAGATTTAATTGATGAATATTTATTGGAAGATACGCACATTCAAATAGTATACAAAGACACTATACCTGTTGGTTGGTTTATTGTAGAAAATAATAAAATAGACATATGTGTTCTTTCTGACAATAAAATCTTAAATCACATAAAAAATATTGATAATTATAAATATTTTGAATATAACAAAAATGGCGAAAAAGAATTATTCCAAATTAAATACCTTGATAATTCTGTTAAACCAGTAACATTAAATTCAACTTTTGTATTAAATAAATACTAAAAAACACTGCAATTGTTTGCAGTGTTTTTTTATTTTCATAATATTTATTTTATTTATTAGTATTTTCATCATCTTTAATCAATTGTTCATTATCGCTATTATCTTTGCTATTTTTTAATAATTTGTCTTTTGCAAACAACACAACAGGAATAAGTATACCACCCAAAATATTGCCTATCATTACAAGAAAAGTACTTAAAACAATTTGTCCTGTAAAAGGTTTGCCCCCAAGTATTGCAAAAGCAAAGTAAACTTGATTTGCTACAGAGTGCTCAACCCCCAAAATAACAAATATAAATATAGGAAATACAACAGCAATTATACTTGCAGTTTTGCTTGACTTGCATGCTCTACCTCCAAGTACTGCCATAGTAATAAAAATACCACACATAACACCTGACAACAAAGTAACCCACCAGTCTAAAGATAATTTGCTTTGATACAACTCAATTGCTCTTGCAATAACATTATTACCTATTGGAGTTTTAAAAATTAATAATGCACCAAACCAGCAACCAACGCAGTTACCTAAAAAACTAACAATAAGTTTGTACCATTCTTTATAATTAATCTTTATTAAATCACAATTCAAGCCAGTAAACAATTTAAATTCCAGTAAAATGATAAAAGTTAAACCAACAGTAAATGCTAAACTTCCTGCTAGTTTAAGTCCCATACTATTACTATCAAAACTTGTTATGTAAAGATATGCTATCCCTCCAATGGCTATCATTAATCCTGCCATAATAGAAAGTAGGAAAAAAGCAGTATCTTCTTTTAATCTTTGCTGAATTTTTTCTTTCATTTTTACCTCTACATACAATTTAGTACCGATTTTTGAAAGGTTTTATTAATTAAAATCTAAAATTAAAACAATATTTTATCAAACAGGCATTTTTAAACTTTCAGCATCATAATAAAATTTATGCCAATATTGCTGAGAAACTTGTAGTGATGCTACAGAAACTTTACCAGTGTAATCTTCCATTAAAATAAATTGTTTAAACCTAAATGTTTCTCCTACTTTTTCAAGTTCTGCAACCATTCTTGTATTTTCATTAAATTTTACAAATTTACCTTCTGTTGCTGCTTCAATTGCCTTTACCACTCTACTTTGATAATTATTGTTATCCATTTCTTTTGTACTTAAAATAATTGAACAATAGTATTGATTATCTCTTTGATATACAAGTTTATCTGTACTTCTATCAATATAATTATCTCCTAGTATATATTGATGAATTTTATCTTTAGTAAGATTAACTTTGTCTAGCGGTGTGCTTATTCCATCATTTTCGTTACTTTTAATAAAACTACCCCAACTTGTTTTACTAAAATCTGCGGTTACTGCATGATTTTCTTTATCTAAAGTCATATCTTTTTCTTGAATATATTTTGCTTTAACACTACCATTATTATAATAAAACTGATTACCCTTATTTTTCTTTTTAGCACCACCAGTTCCCATAGCAATATATTCTTCATAATATTCGCCATTGTTTCTTATAATCGTTTGTTTTGTAACTTGATATGCAAAGTTAGGACTTGCATTAAATTTAAAATCAACTACCATTTTATATTTTTGGTTATTTTTATAATAAGAAAAGGCTTGTTGCATAACCTCATAAGAATCAAGGTCTTTAACTATTTGCATACCATCATCTTTAGGATTATATAAAACAGTTACATCTCCAGGAACTAATGTGTTTTTACAACCAACTAGCACTGCTATCAATAATATAACTAAAGAAAAAACAATGATAATTTTCTTTTTCATAAATCTCCTTTTTATAAATTGCAAAAACATCTACTTTGCAATTTTTATTTTTATTATTTAACTAATAGAGTTTGCAATTTTTACAAAATCTATTAGATAAATTAAAATATATCATTACATTTCTCTTCTGTCTATTAAAGCCCTTGAAAGAGTTGTTTCATCTGCATATTCTATATCTGAACCAATAGGGATACCATGGGCTAGTCTTGTTACTTTTATACCTAGTGGTTTAACAAGTCTTGCTATATACATAGCAGTTGCCTCACCTTCCACATCAGAATTTGTTGCCATTATAACTTCACTAACACCATCAAGTCTTGAAAGTAATTCCTTAATCCTAATGTCATTAGCACCAATACCCATAAGCGGATTAAGTGTACCATGCAAAATATGATACACACCTTTGTAGTCTTTTAACTTTTCAAAAGCAATAACATCTTTTGGCTCTTTTACAACACAGATGATAGACTTATCACGATTTTCACAAATCTCGCATACTTCCTTATCTGTATAATTGCCACACACTTTGCAATAACGAACATTTTCCTTTACGTCTATTATTGTATCAGCAAAATTTTGAGCATCTTCTAAAGACATATTTATGATTGAATACGCATATCTAGTTGCAGTTTTCAAACCAACACCGGGCAATTTTGTAAATTCTGCAATTAGTTTTTGAATAGGTTCAATATATTGCATTATAATCCAAGTCCTGCAAAAGCACCAAGTTTATTTTGACTTTCTGCATCTGCTTTGTCACATGCATCATTAAAAGCAGCAATAATCAAATCTTCTAGCATTTCAACATCTTCTGGGTCACAAGCCTCAGGTTTAATTGAAACTGCTGTAAGTTTTTTGTCACAAGTCATAGTAATTTCTACCATACCGCCACCACTGCTACCAGTAACCTCAGTTTCTGCTAGTTGCTCTTTGGCAGCCATCATATCCTCTTGCATTTTTTGTGCTTGTCTCATAAGTTGTTGCATATTACCCATGCCACCACCAAAACCACCATACTTTGCCATAAAAAATCCTCCTAATAATTAACTTAATTAATCTATAATCTTTTTATAATTTCAAATACTTATTTTATTTTTACAATATCATTATCAAACATACTTTTAACTAAAGTAATATCTTCATCAATATTAACTATTTTATCGCTTTGGATAACTTTCACCTCTGTTATACCCTCAAATTCATTAACAAGCAAATCTGTTATCAAGTCTAAATATTCAGGCATAAGTAAAATATCTGCCATATTCTTTCTTGCAGGACGAATATAAACAATTCCATTATCCATACTAAAATTGTCTTTATTAAGTTCTGTAAGTTCGCTATACAAGGCATATTTTTTTAAATCACGTGTAGCCTTTATCAAATAGCCACAACAAGAAGATTTATTAAATACTCTTTTTACCTTATCAACTTTTTCGCAAGTAGAACCATTTACAACAAGACCATTTGCAATTTTATCTTCAACGGCTTTTAATCTAGTTATAACACCAGTAAGGTCTATATTTGCACGTGCGTCCGAACATTTTGCAATACTAGACTCTACAAGTGTCCTTGGCATACTGCTATAACGCATATTAGCCTCTACAGAAGACATTATATCTACACACTGCAAAACCCTAGCAGTATCAAAACTTCTCATTTCCTTTAATCTATTAATAATCTCTTTTGGCAGAGTTAAAACTTTTTCCGGTGTGATTACATTTTGTACAATAAACAAGTTTCTAAACATTTTAGTTATATCTCTTGCTAAAACACCCATACTCTTACCATAGTTTGCAAGATTACCTATTAATGTTAAAGATGTGTTTAAATCACCATTTAAAGTACACTCAACAATATCCAAAATTATATTAGGATTTGACTGTCCAAGTACTTCAAGCACTACATTATAATCAACATTGCCCTCGCCAAAAGATACACACATATCTGCAATAGAAAGAGCATCTCTGACTGAGCCATCTCCAGCCTCACTTATTGCAAGACAAGCATCTTCTGTATATTTTATATTCATATCATCAAAAATATACTTTATTCTGTTTGCAATACTAGCAGTAGGGACTAATCTAAAATCAAATTGCAAGCACCTTGACAATATAGTTTGTGGTAACTTGTGAACTTCTGTAGTAGCCAAAATAAAAATAACATGACTTGGTGGCTCTTCTAATGTTTTTAACAGCGCATTAAAAGCACCAATTGACAACATATGAACCTCGTCAATAATATAAACTTTATATCTTCCTACAGAAGGCGGATATTTAACAGATTCCCTAAGTTCTCTTATTTCGTCAACACCATTATTAGAGGCAGCATCTATTTCAATAATATCAAGATTATTAGGTTTTGCTAGTTCTTTGCATACTTCACAATTGCCACAAGCCTGACCATTTTGATTATTTACGCAATTTACGGCACGTGCAAAAATTTTAGCAATAGAAGTTTTACCAGTACCTCTTGTACCAGTAAACAAATATGCGTGACCAATAGTATCTGTTTTTATTTGATTACGCAAAGTTTTAACTATATGCTCTTGACCAACAATTCCATCAAAATCATAAGGTCGGTATTTTCTATAAATTGATACGTATGCCATAAAACACCTCATTTAAGATTATACCATAAAATCTTGTCTTTTGCAATGTTTTTTATTAACTTTATTATTTATATAAATTTTATAATATTTAATAATAATGGCTTAATTTTATATGAAATTTAATTTAATAAATTAATGAATTTTTATTTTCATATATATGAATGTAAAATGAACAATAAATTATTACTTATAAAAAAATAATGATTTTGAACACTCAAAATCATTATTTTCTTTTTTAATAAAATTATAACATTATAAATTGATAATCATAAATATACATAATCACAATTAGCAATTATTTTAACCAATAATTTATAAATAATTCCATTAAATACACTTATACCTTATAATTAACAAAGTACATTAATTTAGTATATTTTATTATTTGTATTGAATAACTTCACCATCAGTAAGCAAAATCATTTTAACTGCTTTCATATCGTAAGAATGTGCTTCTACAAATAGTTTGCGGTCAAGTACACCTCTACCATGAACTTCTAGGAACAAGTTCTCAACTTTTGGCAACACACCTTTTTCTTGCAATTTAGCAATTGTAACAGTTTCACCATCTTCAAACCAATGTGTTAAATCATCAGTATACATTCTGTATTTAATAACTGGATAGAATTTGTTTATTGTATACTCATCACTCTTAACAATTGTAAGCATATCATAAGCCAATTCGTTAGTTATTACATTGCACTCAGAAACATCCATTACTGGCTTCATAAGGTCTGCAATATATTGCTTTTTCTCTGCAACTGGTACTGGTGCAAACTCTGCTCCAAAATCTACTGGTTCATAACCTTCTACTTTTTGATATCCAATAGAAGACATAATCTCGTTGATTAACTCAATACCATATTTCAAACCACGTTTAGATTTTACATTATGTAATGTTGGAGTTTGGTCATAAATTTCTGCACTAGAAACATCTTCTGTATAATATTTTGTATCAATTGAGTCGTTTGCAAGCGCTAGATACAATTTAACAACATCGTTTTTAACAGTTATTTTTGCTACTGTAAATCTACCAATACTAAATGTATCAAACTTCTTAGACATACGAGATTTTACATGTTCATAAGATAGCAACTCATTTTTTAGTGCTGTGTAATAATTTCTAACACTATCATTTGCTCTTTCAAATCTCTTTTCAAGTGGTACTGTTTTGTATCTTTCTTTAAGAAGTTCTGCATCCTCTTCTGTTGAAGAATCTATCAAGATAGCCATAAATGGTTCAGCCACATAAGTTTCTTCAATATGTTCAGGCTCTATAACCTCTTCCACTACTTCTTCAATTACCTCAGGAATTGGCTCTTCAATAACTTCCTCAATTACTTCTGGAGCAACAACTTCTTCTACTTGCTCTGCTATTTCTTGGGCTTGTTCTATAATAATAGGCTCTAATACCACAACTGGTAGTGGCTCAAGTTCAACAACAAGTTCTTCCTCAACAACTGGCTCTATTACTTCTTCGACTTGCTCTATAATAATTGGTTCCAATACCACAACTGGCAATGGTTCAAGTTCAACAACAAGTTCTTCTTCAACAACTGGTGCTTCCTCAATTTGCTCTGCAATAACAGGTAATACTTCTTCAATTGGTTCTGCAACTTCTTCAACAACTTCTTCAGGGATAACTTCTTCGCTGACAGGTTCAGGTATAGGAGTCTCTTCTGCAACTGCCTCAACAACCTCAGGTGCAGTATCCTCATTTTCAAAGAATTCATTGCGTTTAAACTTAGCGCGCTCAGAAATTGCATCTACTTTATTTTTTGATTGGAAAATAAAAATATCATCGTATAGATTTGGAGTAAATCTACTCATTTCATCACTAGATGTCAAGTATCCAAGTACATTGCATTTGGCATCCATTTTTTTTCTTGCTCTAGCATTATTTTCTGATGTAGTTTTTCGCATAGTAACCCCTTATAATTACTTTAATATAATGATTATAGCACACTATTATAAAAAAGACAAGTTTTTAAGCATAAATTTATATATTTTTTATTTGGTAAAAATTAACTGCATTTTTATAAAATATTTTTTCTTTTTGGCTATCGCTAAGACCTAATTTTTCAAAGCGCTCCATCTCCTCTTTATGCTCCCACATAGGAAAATCTACACCAAACATAAATTTGTCTTCGCCAAACTTTTCTATCATATTTTTTGCCTGCTCTGGAGTTAATTTGAATAATGCTGAAGATGTATCAAAGTACACATTGTCAAGCCCTAAATAACAGTCCACTTCATTCCATCTTGAGTAGCCACCAAAATGTGCACCAATACATTTTAAATTAGGAAAATCTTTTGCTACTCTACTTAGTCTTTTTGGTGCAGAAAAGTCATATCTTTCGTCACCTGTATGAAACAAAATTGGAAGTTTTCCAGCACATCTTTCATATATACGATATGCATTTTTGTCATCAATGTTAAACCTCTGAAAATCGGGGTGTAATTTTACTCCAATTAAGTTATTTTTGATAATATAATCTATCGCACTGTCTAATTCTTCATCAGATAAATCAGGGTGCAAAGCACCTAATCCATAAACATTTTTTTTGTCTTTTATGCTGTTAAAAATAAACTCATTTATAGAATGAACTTGTGCACTTGTTGTTGCTGAACTACACACAATATAATGTGTTACTCCTGCGTTTTTACCATGCTCCAACAAATAATCCAGTTCGCCACTTCCATCCATTTCTATACCATAAAAATTACCAATGCTTTTTACCGCTTTAGTAGCGATTTTCGCTGGAAAAATGTGTGCGTGAGTATCAATTATTATTCTATCCATAGCCTAAGTCCTCTCTTTTTTTAAATTTTACTCCTTTTGCTCCTTTTTGTCAAATATTATAAGGCATTTTTTGTTTGACAATAATAATGATATATTATATAATTAACTAGTAAATTTTTAAAAATTGCAAAAATTATTTTAAAATATTTTTAAAAACATAATAACTAGACATAATTTGACTAGAAAAATAAAAAAGGATTTAAAAATGAGTATACTACAAATTAATGGTTTAACACATATTTTTGACAGCAAAACTTTGTTTAACGATGCCGAACTTTCCATAAATAATGGAGAGCACTGTGGTATTGTTGGCTTGAATGGTGCTGGAAAAACTACATTTATGAATATAATTGCAGGAAAAGTTGTTCAAGACGAAGGTGAAATAAAATGGCTTAATGGAATTCGTTGGGGGTATCTTGACCAACACGCGAACATTGACCGCAGTCTTACTGTAATGGAATATTTGAAAACTGCTTTTTCTCATTTGTTTGAACTTAATGAAAAACTTGAGGCCCTTTATTTGCAAATGGGTGAAACTACAGATATGGCAGAACTGGACAAAATGATTTCTAAATCTGCAAGTATGCAAGACCAATTAGACAAAAGTGGCTTTTATGATATTGAAAGCAGTATAAAAAAAGTTGCAAACGGACTAGGTGTTGGTAATTTTGGTTACGATACTATTATTTCTAAACTTAGTGGCGGACAAAGAGCAAAACTTATGCTGTCTAAATTATTGCTTTCTGATTTAGATGTTATGCTACTTGACGAGCCTACAAACTTTCTTGATATTGAACATATTGAATGGCTTACTAAATTTTTAACCACTTTTAAAGGGTCTTTCCTACTTGTTAGTCACGATACTGAATTTTTAAATAATACTTGTAATTTAATAATTAATATTGAAAACCAAACAATTAGAAGATATAGTGGCAATTATAATCAATTTATGGCACAATATGAGCAAAATGCTAAACAATATGCTGAGG
>CAJTNW010000008.1:0-3857 GCA_910577795.1 uncultured Christensenella sp. | reverse complement strand
AAAATAACTGTTATTGGTGCAGGATATATTGGAGTTGAGCTTGCTGAGGCATTTGAAAGACAACAACGTGAAATTAAAAAGATGCAAGACTATATTGACAGAAATAAAGCACGTGCTGCAACTGCTGGTATGGCGAATAGTCGTAAAAAGATGCTGGACAGAATTGAGGTTATGAATAAACCTGTAACAAATATACCAGCACATTTTGACTTCCCTTATACACTTGTTAGCACAAAAGATTTATTGGTTGTAAAAGATTTAGAAGTTGGTTATGATAATAAAGCGATTTTGCCACCAATTAATCTGCACATGTCCTCTACAAGCAAAGTTTGGATTCGCGGAACAAATGGACTTGGCAAATCTACAATGATTAAAACTTTAATGAACCAATTAAAGAAAATAGGTGGAAAATTTACCTTTAATGTAAATACCAAAATAAATTACATTGAACAAGATTTAGATTTTAGAAACAACACTATAACACCTATTCAATATATGAACGAGCAACACCCAAGACTAAGTCAAAAAGATATACGAAACGAACTTGCAAAAGTAGGTATTAAAAACGATTTAGCGACTAAATCAATTTGCAATATGAGTGGTGGTGAACAAGTTAAAGTAAAACTATGCTCTCTTATGCAAAAACAAAGCAACTTGCTTATTATGGACGAGCCTACAAACCACCTAGATGTTACAGCAAAAGAGGCATTAAAAGAGGCTCTTATAAAATACGAAGGTGCAATATTGCTTGTAAGTCACGAACCAACCTTTGCTGGTCAAATATGCGATACAGTTTTTGATATTGAGTTTTAATAAATTATTAGATAAATTTATTATTTTACTTATTAAATACAAAAAAGAGTTTATTCAAACCGAATAAACTCTTTTTTAGTTTTTTATAATGATAATTATTTAAAATATTTTACACCACTTTCAAATATTTTCATATCGTAATTACCTTCAACATTCTTGTAAAGATTATCATCAATACGTTCACTATGTCCCATTTTACCAAGTACTCTTCCATCTGGGCTTATTATACCTTCTATACCATACATAGAACCGTTTGGATTAAATGGTGACTGCATAGTAGAGTTCATACTTTGATTTACATACTGAGTAGCAATTTGACCATTTTTTATAATCTTTTGTAATTCCTCATCACTAGATACAAACCTACCCTCACCATGAGATAGTGCAACATTGTAAACCTCTGAAAGTTTGCAAGCAGAAAGCCATGGTGACTTATTTGTTGCTACACGTATTTGAGCAATAGTACTAATATGTCTGTTAATATTATTGAAAGTTAATGTTGGTGCGTTTGCTACTTGCTCACGTATATCACCATAAGGCACCAAACCTAATTTGATTAATGCTTGGAAACCATTGCAAATACCTAGTGCTAAACCATCACGTTTATATAATAAATTCATGACAGCCTCTGCAATTTTTGGATTTTTAAAAGTAGTTGCAATAAATTTACCAGAACCATCTGGTTCATCACCACCAGAGAAACCTCCTGGGAATGCAATAATTTGGCTGTTGTTTAACCTTTTAACTATTTCGTTAATACTATTTTCAATATCTTTTGCTGACTGATTTTTGATAACAAAAATATCTGCTTTTGCACCTGCACGTTCAAATGCTCTTGCAGTATCATACTCGCAGTTTGTACCTGGGAATACTGGTATAAATACTCTAGGAACTGCTATCGCAGGTTGTCCTCTTGTCTTTTTAATGCTAGCACAAATTACATCTTCTACTTTGCCACTTGCCTCAGCGGTTGTTGGATAAACACTTTCAAAAGTGCCAGTAAATGCAGATATAATACTATCCATTTTTACTTTTTCACCATTTATAACTGCAGTACAAGTTTGATTAATTTTACCAATGTACTCAATATCAAATCCAGCAAAATCAGAAACATCATTTGCAACAATAACAAAAGAACCAAAATAAGGTTTAAACAAATCTTCTGTTACTTTTTCCATATCAAAGCCAACTTTGTTACCTACGCAAGACTGAGCCACTGCACAAATAGCACCGCCCTCGCCAACAACTGTTGCATAACGTATTTTGCCACTTTCAATTGAATTTGTAATAGTATCATAAAGTTTATTCAACTTATCAAAATTTGGTATAAAATCTTTATCTACAGGCAATTTTACAAAATAAATACCATTGCCATCAAAATAATCAAAAGTATTGTGTATAAGTTTGCTTGCTTTTGTAATACCAACAGCAAAACTTATCAAAGTAGGTGGAACGTCAATATTTTCAAATGTACCACTCATACTATCCTTACCGCCTATTGCACCGCAACCTGTACCAAGTTGTGCATACAAAGCACCTAATAAAGCAGATGTTGGCTCACCCCAACGTTTAGCATCCTTACCTAACTTTTTAAAGAATTCCTGCAATGTCAAACGAATAGTTGACTTTTTAACACCGCTTGCAATTAATTTAGATATACTTGCAACTATGCTATAAACTGCACCAGTAAATGGAGAGTTTTCCATCAAATAAGGGGAACATGCAAAAGTAGAAACAGTTGCAGTATCAGTTTTTCCACTAACTGGTGGTTTTGCTGCCATAACTATAGATGGTGTCAATTGATTTTTTCCACCAAAAGGCATAAGCACAGAACTTGCACCAATTGTAGAGTCAAACATTTCGCCTAGTCCTTTTGTAGAGCAAACATTTGGTCTTGATAACTCTTTAAGCAAAGCATCTGCCATTTTGCCTGCGCCTATTAAGTCTTTAACATTGTCATTTACTTTGTCTATATAAGTTGTAGTATTATCATTAATTACTACATCTTGCATTTGTTTAACACCATTTGTATCAAGGAAAGCACGTTTTAAATCAACAATAGTCTTACCTTTAAACATCATTCTCATTCTGCCATTATCAGTAACTTTTGCAACTATTGTAGCATTTAAATTTTCTTCCTTTGCATATTTAATAAAATCTTCTACTGTTTCTTTTGCAAGTACAACAGCCATTCTTTCTTGTGATTCAGAAATAGCAAGTTCTGTACCAGTCAAACCTTCGTATTTTTTAGGTACACTATCCAAAGAAATGTCAAGACTATCTGCAAGTTCACCAATAGCAACAGAAACACCGCCTGCACCAAAGTCATTACATTTAACAATAAGGTTTGCAACCTCTTTTTTACGGAATAACCTTTGTATTTTTCTTTCAGTAGGAGGATTACCTTTTTGTACTTCTGCACCGCAAACCTCAACAGATTTTTCTGTATGTGCTTTACTTGAACCAGTTGCACCACCACAACCATCACGTCCAGTATCACCACCTACTAAAACAATAATATCACCTTCAATAGGTTTTCTTCTAACAACATTTTCTCTAGGACTTCCTGCAATAACAAAACCTGTTTCAAGTCTTTTTGCCTTGTAATTGTCATGATACATCTCGTGTACAAGACCAGTAGCCAAACCAATTTGGTTACCATAACTACTATAACCACTTGCTGCAGTTTTGCTTATAACTCTTTGAGGCAATTTGCCTTTTAAAGTGTCTTTAAAATCTGCTTTAATATCACCTGCGCCAGTAACACGCATTGCTTGATAAACATAAGTTCTACCAGATAGCGGGTCACGAATAGCACCACCAAGACATGTTGCAGCGCCACCAAATGGCTCAATTTCTGTTGGGTGGTTATGTGTTTCATTTTTAAACATAATAAGCCACTCTTCATCTTTTCCATCAACATCAACATTAACCACTATAGAACAAGCATTAATCTCGTCAGAAGTATCTAAGTTGTCAAGTAAGCCAAGTTGCTTTAATTTTTTAACACCAATTACAGCAATATCCATTAAGCATTTATACTT
>CAJTNW010000007.1:28883-54478 GCA_910577795.1 uncultured Christensenella sp. | reverse complement strand
TAATATGTACGAATACGCAAAGAAAACATACGCAGAATACGGAGTTGATACCGAAGCTGCGCTTGCAAAACTCAAAGATATTCCCGTGTCAATCCATTGTTGGCAAGGGGACGACGTCGTAGGACTCGACGGCGGCGGTGCCGCATCGGGCGGCATACAGACAACGGGTAACTATCCGGGCAGAGCAAGAAACTTTGAAGAACTCAAAGCGGATATAAAAAAAGCCTTTGCACTTATGCCGGGTAAAAAGCGTTTGAACTTACACGCAAGCTACGCAGTAGGCTCAGACATTGACCGTGATAAATACGAACCTAAACATTTTAAGGCTTGGGTGGACTTTGCAAAGGAAATCGGCTTACAGGGGATAGACTTTAACCCTACAATGTTCAGCCATAAAAACGTAAAAGACGGGCTTACCTTATCATCGCCCGACGAAAGCATCAGAAAGTTTTGGGTAGAGCATTGCAAGGCTTGTTTGAAGATTGCAGAGTATTTTGCAACCGAGATGAATACGCAATGCCTTGTGAATATTTGGATACCCGACGGTTACAAAGACGTTCCCGCCGACAGACTTACGCCGAGATTAAGGCTCAAAAAATCGTTGGACGAAATATTGTCCTGCGGTTACGATAGAAAGAAAGTTATCGTTGCAGTAGAGAGCAAGGTGTTCGGAATAGGCGTTGAGAGTTACACCGTAGGCAGTAACGAGTTTTATCAGAACTATGCGGCGAAGAATGATATTTGCTGTCTGTTGGATAACGGACATTATCATCCGCTTGAATACGTTTCGGATAAAATTCCTGCGCTTTTGGCGTTCTATGATAAAGTTGCGTTGCACGTTACAAGGGGAGTCCGTTGGGATAGTGACCACGTTATACTGTTCGAGGACGAACTGAAAGAGATAGCAAAGGAAATCGTGAGAAATGATGCAACGGATAAAGTGCTTATAGGACTTGATTATTTCGATGCAAGCATCAACCGTCTTGCAGCGTGGATTGTCGGACAGCGCAATATGCAGAAAGCCTTGTTATGGGCGTTGTTATTGCCTAACGAGCGGTTAAGAGAATTACAGGATAAAAGCAACTTTACCGAGCTTATGATAATGCAGGAAGAACTCAAAACATTGCCGTTTGAAGCGGTATGGGCGGAGTATTTGAATCGTGAAAAAGTTGTGGGCGCAGATTGGTACAAACAAATACAAGAATATGAAGATAGTGTCTTAAAGGCACGGGCATAGCAAAGGAGGAACGAACGGCTATGGCAGAACTAATTACTAACATCGGATTTGTCAAAGAATTGGCGGCGACGGCAGACAATATGTACAAACATGGTTGGGACGAGCGTAACGGTGGAAATATCAGTTACCTTATTCCCGAAGAAGAAGTTGCCGAACATATAGATATAACGAAAGTGCGGAGAACCATTCCGCTCGGTTTTAATGCAAAAGAGCTTGTCGGCAAATATTTTCTCGTAACAGGAACGGGCAAGTATTTCAAGAATGTAAATGGCGATCCCGAAACAAATCTTGGATTATTCCGTATTGCAAAAGATGGGATAAACGCAGAACTCTTATGGGGTTATGTAGACGGCGGTAAATTTACAAGTGAATTGCCCGCACATCTTATGAGCCATATTGAAAGATTAAAGGTTGATCCAGAAAACAGGGTGGTAATGCACACGCATCCGACAAACTTGCTTGCTATGACTTATGTTCACGAACTCGATACAAAAAAGTTTACTCATACGCTTTGGCAGATGAGTACGGAGTGTATCGTTGTATTCCCCGACGGAGTGGAAGTTTTGCCGTGGATGCTTTGTGGCACAAATGAAATCGGTATAGCAACGGCGGAAAAGATGAAATTGGCAAGAGTAGTCGTATGGGCTTTGCATGGTATTTATGGCGCAGGTAAAACTCTTGATGAAACTTTCGGACTTATAGAAACGGTGGAAAAGGCATCGGAGATATTTATGAAAACGGCACACCTTCCGAGATTAAACACTATAACGGATAGTCAACTTAAAGAACTTGCAGGTCTTTTTAAAGTGGAGGTCAGAAAAGGCATACTTTCTTAAAACGCAGGAGTCACAAATGGCAGCACCGAAAGATGAACAAGAGGAGTACTTGAAGGTTATTTTTATGCTTGCTGTCCTTATTGCAGAACAACGCTGACGCAAGGCAAAAACGGTACAGATACTTTTATCAAGTGTCCGCAATGCGGTCGCTATATTCACATCATTATACAAGACGATACGGTGTTGACCAAACTCAAAGAGATATAAATCACAAAGACCGAACGGTTATGCTATAATGAAACTATTATAAACAGTAATTTAAAGGAGAAATAAAAAATGGAGTTTGTTCTTTTGCCGATTGAAAAGGAAGATATCGCTATATTTAAGAAAGATATGCAGGATGCTTTTCAGCAAGGTGCTATGGAAATATTCAATAATTTAGATGTTGAAATATTGTCTGAAAAAGACATCGATGAATCTTTGTCCAAAAAAGGCGCAGTAGCTTATAAGGCGGTATTGAACGGAAAAATATCAGGTGGCGCTATCGTAGTTATAAACGAAGACACACGGCATAATCATCTTGACTTTTTATATGTTAAATGCGGAATACAAAGCAAGGGAGTAGGACAAAAAATTTGGAACGAGATCGAACGGTTGTACCCAAGCACGAAAGTTTGGGAAACTTTTACACCCTATTTTGAAAAAAGAAATATCCACTTTTATATTAATCGTTTGGGATTTCATGCTGTCGAATTTTTCAATCCAAGACATAAGGATTCGAATATACCAGACGATATGGTAGGCGGAGATTACTTTTTTTGATTTGAAAAGGTAATGCAATAATAAATTTCAATTTAACTTTATAATCCTTTATAAAGCATAGCACGCTATACTTCGTAAGCGAAGTTAGTGTGCTATTACTTTGCCCACAAGGAAATCCTTATAACAGATAACCTTATGCGTAGTGTTTTTTTTATTTTCAACATTGATAATCCTTAATATTTTTGATAAAAAGTGCTAAAATATATTGCGAATCCATAAAGAATAACCCTTTAACCACCTTGTGCAAAGGGGGGAAGTCTTCGTATTTTTGCGCAGAAAGTAGTCCAAAATAGGTAGTAATACTTGTTCCAAACTACTTTCTACGGAAAAAGGGTTTATGTATTCGCAACCACGGAACGGTATTCTACGGTGCCGTTCTCGTAAGGGAGCGGCATCTTTTTATGTTAAAATTAGTTAAATCGCAAACAGTTTGTTTTACGGGGCATAGAAGTCAAAAATTGCCGTGGCGGTTTAACGAAGAAGATGTGCGTTGCAAGGCGATGAAAGAAACCTTGCGACATGAAATTATCGGAGCCGTGGAGAACGGATACAAAACATTCCTGTGCGTTATGGCGATGCACCGAAACGGTGCTGTCTCTCAAAGAAGAATACTTAGACATAAAACTGATTGGAGCATTGCCGTGCAGAACACAGGACTGCAAGTGGGTGGAGAAAGACAAGAAACATTACAGAGAACTATCGACGAGGTTGGACGGAGTCCGCTGTATTTATGACGAGTACGCCAGGGCGGAATGTATGCTTGAGCGTAACCGATATATGGTCGATGAATCATCGCTAATGATAGCGCTTTTTAACGGCAGAGCAGGCGGAACAAAATCCACCATTGACTGGTATGCACCTTATAAATATGCTGAAAGCATATATGGTTTAGTAGAATTGCCAAAAGTAGTTGTTTATGATTTAAAAAATATAGATATTGAAACCATTAATTATAATGAAAACTTGATGGTAAGTACAGAAGAATAATTATTTGTAATCTACTTGGCTGTGATAATGTAACATTTCACGCGACACACCTACATAAACGGTTCATTTCACGCAACATACGCAAGTGTGTCAGTGGAAAAGTCTTCTGGCTTTTCCGCCGATTTTTGCATTTTAATGGCATGTGGGCCTACATTTTACAAAAATCCTTGACAAGGTAAATTACTTTAACAGGGATTTTATTTTTATTTATGAATGTTTGAACTATTGCAAATTGTTTTTATAAAAGTATTGATTTTCATTACAAATTATGATATAATAATTATGCCAAACCAATTGAATACATAGCAAGGACTATTTTTATTTTTTAGGATAATTTTGTGCTTTTTTGCTATTTACATTTGAATTTGATAAAAATGCAAATTCCTACTGTAAATAGCATGAGATTAGTTTCTTGCTTTTCAGTTGGTTTGGCGACTATCGGGGTTTGCGTTTTTTGTGCGTTTACTTTGGTAGGCGCACTTTTTAATTTATAGATATATTATGAATTACATTAAAAGATAAATTTATTGCAATGTTGTATGCTCATAATCATTCCGAAATTGTGGTGAAAAAGCAAACTCTGCAAACGCAATGGAATTATTAAATATGGTAGAATTAAGATAATTATAGTAGATTTGACACTTTTTAAGCAATACAAATACTAAATGCTTAATAATGATTTTAATATTTGGGATTGATTAAACTTTATAAATATGATAAAATAAACAAAAGGAGTTGCAATTAATTTATATATTGTAAATAGAATTGTAGAAAAACAAATGTCAATAAATGCCTTGATGCTTAGTATGTTTTGTATAGGAATTATTTTTATAATTGCTCAAAATATATATTTTTTGGTAAAAGAAATAAAAAAATGCAAATTGCAGTTTGCAAAACAAAAATTAAATCGGGTAATGGTGACTAGCGCGGTATTTAGTTTAATTCCTGCAGTAACAACAGGTTTATCTTTTTTGCCTTTAGCAAGTTATTTAGGTGCGGAATTTGTTTTATTAAAATCAATTTTTACTGGTTCTCTTCAAGATAATATTTTAGCAGCAGAAACTTCCTTAAATATTTTTGGTTTAAATTTAAATAATTATCCGTTTAGTAGTTATATATTAAGTGTTTTATTTTGGGTAATGACTTTTTCTGGATTAGCAAGTGTTGCAATATTTATTGTGCTAGCCATCATAAAAAAGCAAAAAACTAAAACAATTAATAATTCTAATACTATTTTAGAAGAAGAAATGGCAATTGGTACTGATGAGGGGAAAGAGGCATCTACTTTAGATGTTGCAAATGAAAGTCCAAGCAAATCTAATTCTAAATTTAAGCAAATTTTAAAATTATCAATTGCAAGTGCCGGTAACTTAATGTACATTGGAATAATGGGAGTTTATTTTGCAAAATATCTACTCGCAAAAGGCAATGAGAATGTTAAAGGTGATGGAGCAGGCTTTATTTCTATAGTTTCGGTATTACTTTCCGCCCTTACAATGGCAATATTACTAAAAATTAGTGAAAAGTATAAAATGGAAAAATTAAAATCAATGGTACTGCCAATAAGTATTTTAATAACCATAGCATTTGTAGGAATATTATCTATATTTTTGCCAGATTATATTATGTTTTGGGAGTGGAGAGGATGAAAAAGAGTAAAAGTCTATTGATATGGTCTATATTGTCAGTTGTTATTGTAATATCTTTTCCTATAATTTTTAGCGCAGTAACAGGTAACTTCCCAAAATTTGACGATTTTTCCAAAGCAATGATACCTATCATATTATTATTTTATCCAAGTGCTATTTTTAGTGCAATTGCATATATTCCTATCTTTGGTAAAAAAGCAACATATTTAAGTATGTTAACAGGACATGTATCAAATATAAAAATACCATGTATGTTAAATTCCATTAACATTCTTGATAGTGATGCAAATATTGAATTGCAACATAGTGTATCTGTTATTTCTGTTTGTGTTTCTAATATTGTTACAGTGGTAATTACAAGTGCTATATTAGGATTTTTTAGTATTTATGGTTTTTCCTCTTCAATGATTAATTCCCCAGTATTTTTGTGCATTATGCCTGCTTTATTTGGTGCTATAGGGGTAAGTTGTTTTAAAAAGAAAAAATTATTTAGTTGTCTACTTTTAGTAGCATTAATAATAGTTTTAACTTTTAATGGGGAGATTAGCACAATATATTTGCTTTTAATATCAATATTAATTATTATTGTATATTCTGTAGTTGTTGCAACTATTTCAGTTTATAAATCAAAAAAATAAATGTTGAAAAACATATATAAAAAGGGGGAGAGTTTATGGAAAAATTAACTTGTTTAAATATTGGGAAGAATGAATTTGAGGGATATATTAAAAAAATCATTTTAGATAATTTTAACCAAGCAGCAGAAAAAATTGAGTATTTAGGTGGTGGTTCATTTGGTAGAGTATTTAAAGTGACCTTAGAAGACCAAACTTGCTTTGTTTTAAAAGCATATTTGCTTTATGATATGCATAAAAAAGAGGCGCTTGAACTAACAACATTGAGTGAAAGCACCACAATGAAGTATCCTAAAGTTATAAAAGTAATAGATAGAACAGATGATATACCATTTGACTGTATGTGTATGGAATACATTAAAGGCAAATGTTTATTAATGTCTTTATCTACATTATTTTTATCTAAAAAGAAAAAAAGAATTATTGCAGAGCAAATTATAAATTCTTTATTAGAAACACATTCCAAAACCAATGATAAATTTGGATTATTAGAAAACCCATCTTGTGATACATGGTTGCAATATTATAAGCCATTTGCTATAGATATATTAGAAACAGCAAGAGAGGAATATAAAAAAGGAACTCTTACAAAGAAAATTATGGATACAATGGAACAAGCATGGCGGCTATGGGATAAGATATTTGTACAAGATGTATACACTCCATCTTTATTGCATGGTGACATTAATATTATGAA
This sequence comes from uncultured Christensenella sp., assembly GCA_910577795.1. GTDB lineage: Bacteria > Bacillota > Clostridia > Christensenellales > UBA3700 > MGBC100798. The sequence continues at coordinate 47,675 of CAJTNW010000007.1, read as the reverse complement.
TATAATGTATGAAAAACCATTAAAAGTTAAGGCTTTTATTGACCCTCTTGATTCAAAATATGGTGATAGAGAATATGAACTTTTTCAATTAAGAAGTGGAACAGGAACATGCTTTAAACTATATGAATTGTACAAAGAAAAATATCCAGTATCTAAAGAGTGCGATTATAAAAACGCATTTTATGGACTTTGGAATGAGGTATATTGTTTTATAAAAACAGGGCAAATATACGGATTTATTATGAATCCTTTGCTAAAAAGAATGAAAAAAGTTATAAAAGAACTTTCATATAAATAATAAATATTTATTAAATAAATTAAATTTTGTATAAAAATATATAAATATTTAAGGGGATAGTATGTTTAACGAAATTTGTATCTACGAGGCAAAAATTGATAAACAGGATGAGATTGAGACTTTAATGAAAGAGGTTTCCCAGTTCTATCTTTCGCAGCCTGGAGTCATCGATGTGAAGTATATCAAACGCACACACCGGCAAGAGGATTTTAATGCTGTAAAAGATGGAAAACCTCCTATTCGTTTGTCAAGATATGTTGGTAAAGTGACTTATGTTTTGTACTGGGCTGTTGAAGATGAAAGTACTCACACACGTGTTTCAAAACTTGGTTTGGAAAAATTTTATAAAAGATGGAATCGCTGCTTAACAACAATGCCTAAAATTATATTGGGTGAAAATATTGTGTAGTAAAATAAATAAAAAAACTAAAATCCCGTAACCAATTAAAAGTTACGGGATTTTAGTTTTATTTGATAATATTTTAATTGTTCATAATATCTGATAAAATTTCCATTACTTTATCATAGCAACCACCACAGCCAGTAGAGCAACGAGTAGTTTCTTTTACATTTTCAAATGCTTTAAGTAGGTTGTTAATATCATTATGTTTTTGTAATTCGTTTACAATATCCATATAACTTACTTGGTTGCAATTGCAAACAATATAGTCACCATTTGCAAGTTTAGTTTTAGGCACATTGCACACAGATTTTGCAGAAATTTCTGCTTGCCATAAGCCATGCAAATTGCAATAAGCATATACAGCCTCTAACTCATCATCTTCGCAAATAGCAAAAGTTACTAGAGGTTTTTGACCGGCAGTTAATGCTTTTCTTTGATTACCTTGTTTAGTTTTTATAGATACCCATTCAATTAAATGCTCTGCAGTCATAGGATGTTCAACATCGCCAACAGAAACTATTACTTTGTTATTTTCTATACGATAAACAGGAATGTGTTTTTCTTGAGCGGCATCAGTGCTTCCAGCGATAATTTCATTCATCTTTTGTCCGCAACAGATTATAGGAACACCGCTTTCTTTTACTATAGCAATAATTTTGCCACAATGACTACATTTATAAAATCTTTGTTCCATATATTTTCTCCAAAATTTAACAATTTTTAATGATTAGATTATATCATAATAATGATTTTATGTCAATATTCTAAAATAATCTTGCTTAAAATATCTTATTAATTGCATATTCTTTTGTCAGTAAGTATAGCATACAAGTAAGAATAAGCCCTTAAATGTTTTAATTGAGATAGACTTTTTATTGGGGTTTGCAAATATGCTTTTTTTAATAAAGTTTTTGGTATTACAAAGGTGCTACGATTATGGGTTAGTGTATCATTTTCCACTTTGTAAATTAGTTCTAAACCTGATATGGTATAAAAAGTTTCACCTTGATTTTTTATAATTCTTTCCCATACAATGTCAAATTCTGAGTTTAACAATTTGTCTTGATTATTCATAATGGGTCCTTTACTAGTTTATTTTTTTTGATTATTAACAGCAAACTCTGTTGATTTTATGCTATAGCAACGTACATAGTCAATTTCAAAATCACCATATTTAATGTCTTGTGGATTATCTGTTACAAGTTGCTTGTTTTTTGGCAAAATTGCTTTCCAAGGGTTTTTACCAACAATGCCATCTCTTCCGCCAATTTCAGTAGATAAGAATAAATATTGTGCAATACCAGAAACATTACCAGTATGGTTATAACTAGTAGTCCAAACACATTTTTCGTCTACATAAAATTTATACATATTTTCATCCCAATATAATCCATAAGTATGAAAACTATCATAAATATCACCAACATTTTCTGTAAGCCAATTCATGCTGAAAGTGCTTGTTCCAGTATTACGATTATAATCACCAATATGCAAGGCTTGTTGTACAATTCCGTTACTTTTTCTGGCATAAGCAGGTGCTTCCATAATGTCAATCTCTCCACCATATAATTTTGCATTTAGTGCATCTTTGCCAGTTGGAGCGGTAGGTGCATTGTATGGCATCATCCAAAACGCAGACCAAGTGCCATAAAATTTTGGTAGTCTTGCACGAATTTCAAAATATCCAAATTTTGTGCAAGTGCTCTGTCACTAATTATTCCTGCAGTCTGCCAGTCTTCACCAACTTTTTCTGTCCTAATTTTTAGCACATTAGCAGTTTTATCACCATCTTTTGTTGGGCCTACTAAACATTGGTCAAGTGTCCAGTAACCACCTTTGCGTATAATACGTTCACCAAAATTTAATCCGTCAAAAGATTCACCTGTGTCAGCATTAGTTCCTGGTTCTATGCGCCAGTAGTCAGTATTAATTTTATCACCTTCAAATTCGTCGCACCACACAATATTATCTGGTGCTTTTATTTGATTTAAATCTACTTTATAAATTTCATCAACAAAAAACCAGCATAAAGTAAATGTAATAGCAAATATTACTAAAAATACTGCTGAACAAATAATCATTATGATTTGACTTTTGTTTAATTTTTTTGTGTTTTCACTCATAATTTTCACCTAAAAAATTTTTAATAATTAATTATATCATTATTAATAAAATTTTGCAATAGCAAAAAAATAAAAAGCACTTTTATTTGTTTTTGTCAAAAATGGCTGAAACTTGTCCAAATTTTTGTTATTTGAACAGTATTTTGCATATTGTATAAACAAACTCAATACAATATATAGAGAAGTAGATTAGGAGTATGTAATATGCAAAATTATATTATGGAAAGGGTGGAAGAAGTTGCTAATTACATTATAGAAACGGAGTCAACTCTGCGTGATACTGCAAATGTATTTATGATTTCTAAAAGCACTGCTCATACAGATATGACAGTAAGATTACCACAGGTTGACCCAGAAAAATACGAAAAAGTCCGTGAAGTGCTGGATAAAAATTTAGCAGAAAGACATATCCGTGGCGGACATAGCACTCAATTGAAATACTCGCATCACTAATATACATATAAGTTAAAATAATTAAAAAAGTCATAAGCAAAATATGCTTATGACTTTTTTATTAATATAATTATCCTTTCAAAAATCGGTATTAAATTGTGATTTTAAGTGTAGTAGAATACTTCATTTAAAAATTAAAAGTGTAATAATTGATAAAAATTCAATTAAATTTTTCTGTTATCGGTATTATCTCTTTTATATTCTTGTGGGGTAGAAGTATCCCAAAGATTATTGCGGCTTGGGTTGTATATTGCACCAAGCATAATTTGTTTTGTGCCTGGCTTATTGTTATTGATTTGTTCTATTAATTCTTTTGTTTCGCTTCTGTTTGAGTTTTTATCTTTAGGACAAGGATTATGTACAACCGGCAAGTTGTATTTTTTTGCAAGGGCTGCTAGATATTTTTCCTCAACATAAATAAGCGGTCTTATTAGTGTAATGTTTGTCCTATCCATAAAACTTACTGGTGAAAAAGTGCTAAATCTTCCTTCATTCATAAGGCACATGAGCATAGTTTCCAAAATATCATCTGCGTTGTGTCCTAAAGCAATTTTATTGCAACCATTTTGTATAGCAACAGTGTTTAGTGCACCTCTTCGCATTTTAGAGCATAATGAGCAAGGACTTTTTTCTTTTCTGTCTTCAAAAATAATTTTAGCAATATCTGTATTATGAATTATTAAAGGTATTTCTTCTTTTTTGCAAAAATTTATTAAGTCTTCAACTTCTTTTTGGTCTGTTTGCTCAAACCCTAAATTAATATTTACTGCAATTATGTCAAATTTGTAAGGTGCAAATTTTTTGTAATTATGCAAAATAGTAAGCAAACAGATACTATCTTTGCCTCCGCTAACTCCGACAGCAATTTTATCACCCTCTTTAATCATTTTATAGTCATCAATTGCTCGTCTTGCCAATCCTAAAATCTTTTGCATAATTTACCTCAATTTGTAATTAATCAGTTGAATTTTACTATTTATATATAATAATATACACTATCTTATTGACTTTATGCAACCATTTGGTTATAATTAACTTGTATAAAAATAAAATATAATAGGCATAACTATTAGGACACTAATAATCTGCTGGCTTTTAATATAATGACTATTTGTGGAGAATATAATGGCAGATGCGGTAATTAATTTTTTTAGAGAACTTTTAAACAATGATATTTTGACTATTTTCATAATATCAATGTTGCCTATTATAGAATTGCGTGGTGCTATTCCTGTTGCAATTGAGATGGGACTTAGTTGGTATACCGCTTTTGGTTATGCCTTTTTAGGTTCTATTATTGTTGCTCCTATTTTGCTTTTAATTTTAATGCCAGTGCTTAATGCTATGAAAAAAATTAAAGTTTTTAGAGGGCTTGCAAACGCAGTTGAAAGTTTGTTTAAGTCAAAGGCGGAAAGTGTTAGAAAAAAAGCAAACAAAGCAGATAGTAAACATACAGAAGATTTCATAAAAATTATTGGAGTTTTTTTGTTTGTGGCTATACCATTACCATTAACAGGTGTGTGGACTGGTACTGCAGTTGCAGTATTTTTAGGACTTGGATTTTGGAAATCTTTGCTTGCAGTTAGCATTGGTAATATCTCATCAGGTTTAATAATGACAGGATTAAGCCTTTTGTTTAAGGACAATTTAAATTTGTTTTTGACAATTTTTATGATAGCAGTTTTGACATTGCTGGTTTTAAATATAATCTATCTTGTTGTTAAATCAAAATTAAAAAAGAAAAAAGAAGAACAAAATAACCTCACTGAAACAAATAAAAATGATGGTATAAACGAAACAGAAAATCTTATTGATAGTTTTGATATTGAAGAAAAGAATAAATCTAAAAATAATTTAAATGACAATAATCAAAATGGTGTAAGTATAAAAGAAATGGAAATTTATGAGGAAAAAACCGCTGAAAATCGGGATATAATTAAAAAAATAGATTATAGCAATATAAAGGAAGAAGATAAAAAAGATTAAAACATTGCAAATAAATAATTTAAATAAACTATATTTTAGTGTTTTGATTTGGGGGACAATTTGAAATAAATTAACAGGAGCAAAACATTGAGTAAGCAAAAGAGTAGTAAAGGATTTACAAGTAAATTTGGGTTTTTAATGGCAACAGTTGGGTCGGCTGTCGGTCTTGGCAATTTGTGGAGTTTTCCATACAGAGTAGGTCAAGGTGGCGGTGCGGCTTTTGTTTTTATTTATATCCTCATGGTTTGCTTAGTCGGTGTTATTGCTATGATAGGCGAGTTTGTTATTGGCAAGCGCTCTGGTGTAAATGTTATTGATACTTATGGTGGTATTAGCAAATGGGCTAAATGGCTTGGCTATCTTGGTGTAGTTGTTCCATTTTTAATATTGTGTTACTATCAAGTAATTGGTGGTTGGTCAATTAAATATATGGTCGACTATATTGGTGGTATTGGTGTTGCAAGTGGTAGTAGCCATGTTGGAGATATGTTTGGCACATTTACAACAAGTGTTGGTATGCCAGTGCTTTATCTTTTTATATTTGCGTTTGTTGTGGCAATTATAGTATTATTTGGTGTTAACAAGGGTATAGAAAAAGCAAGCAAAATACTAATGCCTGCCTTGTTTGTTTGCTTAATAATTGTTGTAATAAAAAGTCTTACTTTGCCAAATGCTAGCGAGGGGTTATTGTTTTTATTCAAACCAGATTTTACTAAAGTTAATGGTTCAACAATTTTGTCGGCTTTGGGGCAAGTGTTTTTTAGTATGTCACTTGGTATGGGTATAAATGTTGCGTATGGTAGTTATATGAAAGATAACATGAACATAGGCAAAAGCAGTGTACTGGTTGGTGTTATGGATACAGTAATTGCTATGCTTGCAGGTATGGCAATATTCCCAGCAGTATTTTCTTTTGGGCTAGAGCCAACTGCAGGACCAGGGTTACTATTTGTTGTGCTTGCAGAGGTTTTTGCTAGTATGGGACCTGTTGCTGGAAGAATATTTGGTACAATATTTTTTATGCTTGTAATACTTGCTGCAACTACATCTTCAATAGCCTTATTGGAAGTGCCAGTTCAATTTATTGTAGAAAAATTTCATATAAACAGAAAATTAGCATCAATGTGTGTAGCGGGTATAGTTTTTGGTATTGGTGCATTTATAGCAATGTCCTTTGGTGTTAAAAATTTGCAAGTTGAAGGTGTAGATTTGCTAACATTATTTGATTCAATTACCAATAAAATTATTTTGCCAATAACGGCTGCAAGCACATGTTTGCTTATTGGGTATAAAGTTAAGCCAAATAATTTGCTAGATGATTTGGGAGCAGATACAAAAAATAAAATTACAATTTACAAAATTTGGGGATTTTTGATAAGATATGTTACACCTGTAGGAATATTGTGTGTGCTTGGCATAGGTATTTATGAAGTATTTTCTGGACAGGCAGGGTTTACTACAATTGGTGGCAAACTGACAATAGTGTTAACTGCAGTATTTTTAGTTTTGTTTAGTGTTGCGGCAAATGCAGTTGCAAATTATTGGGATAGTAAAAAATTAAAAAACAAAATTAAATAAGTTTAAATTTTTAAAAAGAGGTTTTTAAGTTAGCCTCTTTTTTATTTTTATAAATATTTTGTGATATAATAAATTATTATAAGTCAAATGTGCAAATACATTTTAGGTATTTATAATCACAATAAGGTAATAAAATTTTTATTATCAAATTTAAATTTACAGAGGTAAAAATGCGGGTTTGTTCGCTTGGTAGCGGTAGCAAAGGTAACTGTATATATATAAATGTTGAAGGACATGGTATAATTATTGATAATGGGTTATCTTGTAGGGAATTGAATAACAGAATGAAAAGTATTGGACTTGATATTATGGATATTAATCATATTCTTATAACTCATGACCATAGTGACCATATTAAAGGCATAGGAATTTTGGCAAGAAATACAAATGCAGTAGTTTATGCTCACCCACAATGTTATAAGGCAATAGCGGATAGAGTTGGTGATGTTAATTATTGTGGGGATAATGAAAATTTTGAAAATGGTTTTAAAATAGGTGATGTTTTTATCAAACCATTTCGCACACCTCATGACGCGGCTTATTCAGTAGGGTATAGGATAGAGGGTGAAGGTAAAACTTTTGCCTTGGCAACGGACTTAGGAGTTGTAACTGATTCCATACTAAAACATTTAAAAGGCACAGATATTACTATTATAGAGTCTAATCATGACATTAATATGCTAAAAAAAGGCAGTTATCCAGAACAACTAAAACGCAGAATAATGAGCAACCGCGGGCATTTGGCAAATATTGAAACTGCAATGGCAGTAAACAAACTTGCAGAGTCGTCTAAAAGATTTTTGCTTGCACATTTAAGTGAGGACAATAACTTAAAAAAACTTGCTTTTCATGAAACTAATAATGTTTTAAAAAGATTAGGAGCAACAAAAAGTGATATAAGTTTGGATATACTAGACCAGTATATTCCTAGCAAAATTTATGATATTTAATCTATCAAATTTTTGTTTTAATAATTTTATATAAATAACTTTATAAGGTAAAAGATTATGAAAAAAATTGAGGATATTAACAAAAACTATTTTGGACCAAGAATGAGTGACGGAGCAGGTGTATTTGTCGCTGGCTTTGTATTTTTATATATTTTTCAGGTAGTATTAATATTAGTTGCGGAATTAACTGGAATAGATGTTGAAAATGCTCCAACTTGGTTTACATGGGTTATGATGTTAGTAAATCAAGCAGCGCTTGTAATTGCAGTTGCGGCTTATGGTGGAGTTGCTCATAAACCATTGCTACAAGAAAGTAGGATAAATCGCAGCCTTAACTATAAACAAGTTTTAATTATTCCAGTTATCTCTATTGCTTGTATTATGGCTTTTTTACCACTTGCGGAGGGATTTGTTAGACTTGTAAGATTAATTACAAAATCACCTTTAGATACTGATTTAGCACTAGGTTCTCAGTGGTGGGAGATTATGCTTTCTGTATTTTTTGTGGCAGTTTTGCCAGCAGTAGGTGAGGAATTATTGTTCCGTGCAGGAGTTGCAAGAGGTTTAAAACGTAAAAATTATGTGTTTGCAATAGTAATGTCTGGACTTTTATTTTCAATTTTTCATGGCAATGCAGAGCAAACTGTGCATCAATTTTTAATTGGTATGGTATTTGCGTATTTGTACTTTGTAACAGGCTCTTTGCTTGCGTCAATTATTTGTCACTTTGCAAATAATGCTTTGGCGATTTTGTTTTCTGTGTTGCTTTCTACCACAAATAAAACATTATCAGTAGGGGCAGAAGTTGCTATTTATGTTACTATGAGTATAGTTGGTTTTGTAGCATTGTATTTCTTGCTAGGTTACATTATGAAATTGAGCAAAGATGCTAAGTATAATGAAAAACATAAATTCCAATTGAATTGGTTAAAAGATTTAGGGAATACTTTAAAAACTTTGTTTGACGACCCATGTGATGACATAAGTTTGAATGGCGATTTGGATAGCAGTGATAGTGCTACAAATGAAGTAAAAACTGAACAGAATGTTAATGAAAATAAATTGGATAAAGTTATGCAAGAGGCAAATATGCAAACAATAAAAAAACGTAACAAGTTTGACTGGTATGCTTTGTTGGCTGCGTTAGGAATTTCGCTTGCAGTATGGATAATTAATTTATTTGCATAAAATTTATAGTTATGAATATTAATATAGTTTGCGTAGGAAAAATTAAAGAAAACTTTTATAAAGATGCGGTTAGTGAGTATGCAAAAAGGCTTACTAGATTTTGCAAGTTTAATGTTGTTGAAGTTGCTGAAAGTAGGCTAGAGAGCAATGACATAAATAAAGTAAAAGTTATTGAAGGAAAAAGTATAATATCAAAATTGAAAGGGTATGTAATAATCTTAGATTTAGCGGGGGTAATGCTTACAAGCACGGATTTAGCAGAAAAAATAGATGATTTGCAAACGAGTGGTGTAAGTGAAATTACTTTTGTAATTGGTGGGTCTTATGGCTTATCCGATGAGATAAAACAAAAGGCAGACTTTACTTTATGTTTTGGAAAAATGACATTCCCTCATCAATTAATGAGAGTTATTTTGTCAGAGCAAATTTATAGGGCATTTATGATAAACAGCAACTCTGAATATCATAAATAAACTATCTATTTTTAATAAACAACATTTTTTTAATCTGCATATAATACAAGTAATACATAATGTGAGGTGTTTATATGTACGATGATGTTGCTTTGGATAAAGATTTGGCAGTACTTGGAGAGCAAGGAGCAAAAGTTTTTACTATTGGATATACCGTTTTGGGAAGACCTATTAAATGTGTTGTAAAAGGTAATTTAAATGGTCCTTGTGTGTTAGTTCAAGCAAGTATGCACGCAAGAGAATATATAACCACACCACTTGTTATTGAAATGATGAAAAATTACAATGGCAATGTTGGAGTTTGGTGTGTGCCAATGGTAAATGTAGATGGTGTACTTTTATGTCAGTATGGACTAAAAAGTGTAACCGACCCGTCTTTAAAGAAATTTTTGCTTGATGTAAATGGTGGTAGTGAAGATTTTAGTTTGTGGAAAGCAAATGCAAGGGCTGTGGACTTGAATGTTAATTACAATGCTAAGTGGGGCGAGGGCAGACAAAATGTAACTTATCCTGCACCTAGTGATTATATTGGTGAGTTTCCTGTATCAGAGCCAGAAAATGTTGCACTTCGTGACTTTACTAATAAGTTGCAACCAAGTGTAACTTTAAGTTATCATACAAAAGGTGAGGTAATTTACTGGGGCTTTGAATGTGTAAAACCTTATTTTGATTATGCACAAAGAATTAGCAATGTAACAGGTTATCCTATTTTTGAGAGTACAGATAGTGCTGGCGGATACAAAGACTGGTATACTGCTACAACATTTAAATTAGGTTTAACTTTGGAAGTTGTAAATGGAGATATGCCTTATCCTATTGATTTGGGTGTTTTGCCTGAAGTTTACAAGCAAAATCAAGATGTTTTAAAAACTGCAGCAGTAATTGCAGAAGAAATAGAAAGAAAGGAATAGTTTATACAAAATAATTATGCAAGATATTGATTATATGAAAATTGCTCTTCAGCAAGCAAAAATTGCTGAAAGTTATGATGAAGTACCAGTTGGTGCTGTAATTGTAAAAGATGGCAAAATAATTGCTTTAGGCAATAACTATAAAGAACGTGAGAATTGTGCAGTTTTTCACGCAGAAATTATGGCAATTATTAATGCCTGTAAAAAACTAAATAATTGGTATCTTGATGGTTGCAGTTTGTATGTAACTTTGGAGCCTTGTCCTATGTGCTGCGGAGCAATTATAAATAGTAGAATTGACAGAGTAGTTTTTGGCGCAAAGGACGAAAAAAGTGGTGGGGTAGTTAGTTTGTATAATTTACTTAATGATAACAGACTAAACCATATTGTAGAGGTTGAAGGCGGAGTTTTGGAAGAGGAATGTTCAAGTATTTTGACTAACTTTTTTAAAAATAAAAGAAAAGAAAAAAAATTGAAAAAACTATGAAAATATAATTATAATATTACTATATTATTTTTAATAAAATACATCGGGAGTAATTTATGTTAATAGTAGGGTTAGGTAATCCAGATAAAAAATATGATGGTACATATCATAACGCAGGTTTTATGGTAATAGATAAATTATTGGATATTTTGGGGGTTACTTTAAAGGAAGATGGTTGTCGCTCAAAGTATGTTACCTTATATAAAAACAGCAAAAAAATAATTATTGCAAAACCTATGACATATATGAATTTGTCAGGTGAGGCAGTAGTTGCTTTAAGTAGTAGGTATAATGTGCCAGTATCTGAAATTTTAGTGGTTTATGACGATATTGATTTGCCAGCAGGTGATATTAGAATTAGAAAAAATGGTTCTGCAGGGACTCATAATGGCATGAGAAATATATGTGCTTTGCTAAATAGCAATGAATTCCCACGTGTTAGAATTGGTATAGGCAAACCTCAGCCACCTATGCAATTGGTTGATTATGTGCTTAGTCATATAAAAGGTGAAAATAAAGAAAAGTTAGACAAAACTTTTGAAAAAGCAGCCCATCTAATTGCTGATTTTATAAACCATAATGATTTGGATAAAATGATGAGGGATAGTAAATAAAATAGAAATAATAGCGATTTTTGATAGGTTATTTTAAAATTTAAATAAAAATAAACTTTTAATTAATAGATGTAAATTGCAAAGGAGCAGAGTAGTTGGAGGAGAGTTTAGCAAATCTCTTGGATTTAAGAGAGTTAGGCGGTGTTTTGCAAAACATAAGACAAAAAGTGCGTTCAGGTGTTAATACTGCAGTTTTTACAAGTAATAAGGCGGAACGTATACACATTGCGTGGGGTATGGATAATCCCACACTTTTTGTCGTGTCTGACAGAGTTAAAGCAAGAGAAGTTTATGAGCAATTTTTGGGATATGAAGATAATGTAACTTTGCTTGTGGAACGTGATGATATGCTAATGTATCGTAAACTTTCTATTACTTCAGATATAACAAATAGGCTTAGTGCGTTGTATGATTTTATTAATGGCAAAAGCCGTATTATGGTTGCAACAAGCGAAGCATTGCTACAAAACTTTCCTACTAAAAGCAATATTGATAAGTCTAGACTTTTGCTTGCTATAAATGATGAGTTTTCTCCTCAAAAATTAATTGAAAGATTAACTCAAATGGGTTATGTGCGTGTAGATAGTGTGATGGAAAAGGGTGACTTTAGTATTGTTGGTGATATTTTAAGTATTTTTCCTGATGGTGGGGAACTGCCTATTCGTATATCTTTTTTTGATGAGGAAATTGAAAGTATCAAGCAGTTTGATTTGGAAAGTATGAAATCCACTGAAAATCTTGATAGTATTGAAATTTTTTCTCGTATAGACCCAACATTTAGTGATGTAAATTTAGAGGAAGTTATTACAAAAGCAAAAAAGGTTATAAAAGAATATCCAGAAACTGCTAAAGTGCGTGCAAAGGAAATCATAAGTGAATTAGAAAATAAAATTAATGCCAATAACTTTAAAAATTTAAATTGGTTATTGCCGTTTTGTCATAATTTAAATAGCATTGAGGATATTTTGCCACAAAATACAATTATTGTATTTGATGACCCTAAAAATATTTATGACCATGCAAAATTGTATTACAACGATATTGTAAGCCGTGGCAAAAATCTTTTGGAACAAGGCGAAACAACAGCAAACCATCTAAAAGCAATTAAAAAAGTGGATTTTTTTGCCTTGCTTGCAGAAAAATTTTATACTTTAGGTTTTGCTAATATTACAAGTTCCAACCCAATATTTGCACCGCAAGAAATATTTAATTTAAATAGTCCTCCTGTACGTAGTTATTATGCTAACTATAATAGTTTGTTTACTGATTTAAAAAACTTTAATATAAATGGTTTTAGAGTTGTTTTGTGTGCAGGCGATGAGCATACTGCACGAAGTTTTGTAAGTTCATTAAAAGATTACAATTTATATTCAAGATATGTAACAACTATAGCGGAAAATTTTTCTGGTATAATAGTCACTCCTTTTGGAATAAAGCATGGTTTTAACTATCCGCAGTCAAAATTTGTTTTGATAGGTGTAAATGATTTGCTTAAAAAACGTGAAGTAAGTTTGATGCCTAAAAAACGTAAATCAAATGTATTTACTATGCCACAAGTTGGCGATTATGTAGTGCACGAAACTCACGGAATTGGACTTTGCAGTGGTGTAGAGCAAATAGTTGCTTTTGGGGTAAAAAAAGATTTTGTTGTAATTAATTATGCTGAGGGGGCAAAACTTTATATTCCTGTTGACCAAATGGACAAGTTGGAAAGGTATAGTGGTAGTGACGTACAACCAAAACTTAGTAAAATGGGTGGCAGAGAGTTCCAAAAACTAAAGGAACGTGTCAAGCAGTCTGTTAGAGAAATGGCATTTGATTTGCTTGAATTATACCGCAAGAGAAGCCAAGCAAAAGGATATGTTTATCCTCCAGATAGTTATTGGCAAAAGGAGTTTGAAGATTCCTTTGAATACACAGAAACAGATGACCAATTAAAAGCCATTGCAGAAATTAAGTCGGATATGGAAAGAGGCATAGTAATGGACAGGTTGCTATGTGGTGATGTAGGGTATGGAAAAACAGAAGTTGCTTTGCGTGCTGCTTTTAAAACTGTAATGGAAAATAAGCAAGTTGCAATTTTAGCACCAACAACAATACTTGCAAGACAACATTACAACACAGCACTTGCTAGGTTTAATGAAAGCAAAATTAAATGTGTACTTATGTCAAGATTCCAGTCTAAAGAAGAAATTAAACAAAACTTGAAAAAAATAGCATCAGGCGAGGCGAGTGTTATTGTAGCAACTCACAGATTACTATCAAGCGATGTTGTTTTTCGTGATTTAGGATTACTTATTCTTGATGAGGAACAACGTTTTGGTGTTGAGCATAAGGAAAAAATAAAAACACTAAAAAATAATATAAATGTACTAACACTATCTGCTACTCCAATACCGCGTACTTTAAATATGGCACTTAGTGGAATAAGAGATATATCTGTATTAGAAACACCGCCAAAGCATAGGTTACCTGTTGAAACTTATGTAACTGAATTGACTGACGGATTACTAATAGATGCAATAAGTAGGGAACTAGATAGAGATGGACAAGTTTATGTGCTTTATAATAGAGTAAATGACATAGAAAAAATTGCAAATAAAATTATGACTTTAGTGCCTGACTCTAAAGTTGTAATAGGTCACGGACAAATGTCAGATACAGAACTTGAGGATGCTATAGACAATTTTTATACAAAAAAAGCAAATGTGCTTGTTTGCACTACAATAATTGAAAATGGAATTGACCTAGCAGATGCTAATACTTTAATTGTTTTTGATGCGGATAAACTGGGGCTTAGTGCTTTATACCAATTAAGAGGAAGAGTGGGTAGGTCAAATAAACAAGCATACGCATATTTTACAACCAAACCTCAAAAGGTACTAACTAGTGATGCTCTAAAAAGACTTACTGCTATATCCGACTATACAGATTTTGGTAGTGGTTTTAAAATAGCAATGCGCGATTTGGAAATTAGAGGTGCAGGTAATGTGCTGGGAAAAGAGCAACATGGTCATATTGCTAAAGTAGGATATGATATGTACTGCAAATTATTAAAAGAGGTTGTTGAAGAGATAAGCGGTGGCGAGATAGTTTCTGAATCTGATGTGGATATGAAAGTTGATATAGATGCTTATCTTGACCCTGAATATATACCTTCAAATAACGAAAAAATTAAAGTTTATAAAGATATTGCAGCACTACAAAATATTGAAGAGTTAAAAGAAATGCAATTAGACTTAAAAGATAGATATGGTGAGGCAAATGACGGACTATGTAATTTGATGTATGTTGCAGTTATAAAAAATATGGCACAGGAAATAGGTGTAAAAACTGTTGAAATTAATTTTAAAAAGTGTGCCTTGCACTTTGATAATAGTGTATTTAAAAATGAAAAAGTCATTTATGCAGTCAGTGATATGACAGAAGAGTGCAATTTTGAAATAAAAGAAAACCCTAGTATTATATTTGAGGTTAAAAACTTAAATATTAGGCAAAAATTAGAATTAGTAATAAAATTTTTAAAAAATTGCAATAAAGTTTTTTAAATGTGTGTTACATTTGTATGATTTATATTATAAAAACACTTTAAAAATCGGTATTAAATTTATTTTTAGTCATGCTTAATAATTTTTTATTTGATGGATTTTAGTTTTAACAATTAATTGTAAGATTTAAAATTATTTTAATTACTTTAAGTAAATGGTATTACCTTTTATGTTTTGCTATTTAAAAAAATAATTTAAATTTAATAGTATTACATAATTTGTAATTATAATTTGAGTGATATTTTTGGAAATAATATGACTAAGCAAATTAATTTATCAAAAAAAATATTTTTTACTAAAAAACTATTGCTATTTTATTTATAATCTTGTATAATAAATAAGAAATATTAATAAATAGGTATATTATGCCATTTTTTATATAAGGAGAGTTGTAATGAAGAAAAGACTTGCTTTGGTTATAGCCATAATTTTGATTTTAACTTTTGTACTTGCTGGCTGTAACATGTTTGAGATAGATAAAGAGCGTGATGGTGACCAAGTTGTAGCAACTGTTAAGCATAATGGGCTTGTTGCTGAAATTACTAAAACAGAGTTCACAAGTTACTTCTTGCAGAATTATCAAAGTTATGCTAATTATTTTGAGTGGACTGTTGAAGAGGCAGGAGAAAATTTCATTTCTATTTTGGCAAGACAAAAAATGAATATAATTCTTGCTGTTCAAAAAATTTGTGAAGAAGAAGGCAAGGAACTTAATACTACTAAATTTAACGCAATTGTAAAACAAAACGTTAAAAAAGGTGATAGTAAAAAGGGCTTTGATGTTTATGCAGCATATCTTTTATCTTTATTAAGACCAGATGAGCAAAAATATGTAAGAGAACAAACAAATAAAATATTCCAAGATGAGTATGATGAGTATATTGAAACTCAACTTGAAAATGATAGAATTAAGGCTGAAGAAGAAAGTAATAAAAACAATAATAATAAAGACGAAAATGTAAAAGAGCCAAGACCAACTCAAGATAAAAAAGAAGATACAACTTATAAAAAAGATGACACAATTATTCAAAAAGATGCTGATGATGTAATAGATTTCTTTACAGCAAATAAACCTAATGATAATTCTACTCAGCATGAAAAAGATGCTTATAAAGAGCAAGAAGGTGATTTAAAAGATACTTTTACAACTTATGATTATTATCTTGCTAGACAAGCCGAGTTAAGAATTACTACAAAATATCAAGATTATTTTGAAGGTGTAAATGAAAATATTGAGGTTAAAGTAAGTGATAACTATAAAGAAACATTACAGTCTCAAATGAAATCTTACAAAACTGCAAGCAGTTATAAGAGCGCTATTGAAGGTGATACTACAGTAATTTATCACAATGGTAGATATGTAAAAGTTAAGAGTATTTTGTTACAATTCTCTGAGGAACAACAGTCTGTACTTTCATATATTCAAAAGAAATATGAGGGTGAATCTTTAAAAGAATTTGTTAAAGAGGTAAGAAAAGCACTAGTATTTGGTACAGATATTGTTGATGTGAACTTAGATAAATATATGGAAGATTTGTGCGGATTAAAAGTTTATAAATCTAATCCAAAATATGACCCTAAGAAACCTGCTGGAGACCCTGCAAAGAAGGATGCAAATAAGACTGATGAGCAAATGAATTATCCTTATGAAGTTAATCCTAATTATGACCCGGATAAGCCAGAAGGTAAAGACAACGAAAAATGGAAGAGTGTAGATTTTCTTGATGTTATTGCAGAGTTAGGTGCTGCACTTAAAAAGTTGGAAGGTACTGGTGAAGGCAGTGCTTTAGAAGCATATAAGAAAAAATATAATATAACAGATGATTCCCAAATCGACCAAGTTGGTTTGCTAATGTTTACAAACCAAAAGAAAGTTGAGTTGTTTGACGAATGGATTTATCTTGTAAATGATGACTCTGGTATGTTTGAGGGCAAAGAGTACACTGAAACACCAGTTGGTAATAGTAGTGATTATGTAGTTGAATATACTGCTTTGGTAAGACAATTGTTGCTAGATAATGAAACTGCTGGTAGTGTAAAAATTGATGATACAAATGGCAATACACTGCATACTTCACTTAATAATATCTCAGTAATTACAGTAAAAGTTGCTGGTGAAGAAGTAGAGATTTACACTGATACAGAAAATAATATTTCATTTATAGTAAATGATTTTGGTGTGCATATTGTAATGCTTACAACAGTTCCTGTAGATAAAGGTTATAATACAACTGAAGGTGTTCATTACACAGTAACTGAAAACACAGATTTTGATATGACTGAGTTTGAGGACAATACAAAATATACAGCAGAAGACATTGAGTTAATCAAAAAGGAAAATTCATATTTTACTTTGACATTAGATGCTTATGTTGGTTTTGATGAGGAAACTGGTAAAGCAATTACTTTAAAAGAAAAACTTACTAAAGATTTGCAATCTACTTTTGATAGCACTGCATATAGTAAATTTAGTGAAAAAGTATTTGACATGTATGGTGAAAAGTTGTTTGATAAAAAAGATGATAAAGACCCAGCAGAAGGTTTTGCAGACTATAAGTTTGAATTGAGTTTGAAGAAATCAATTTATAACAAAGTAGTAAGTTTTGTAAAAAGCAGAACATAAAATTAAATAAAAATATGCACTTTAATGTGCATATTTTTTGTTGTGTACATTATATTGTAATATATATAAATATAGAGGTATTATGGAATTATTTGAAAAAACTTTAGATAGTGAATTGAAATTTGATGGTAAAATATTAAAATTAAAATTAGATAAGGTACAATTGCCAGATGGTAGTAAATCAACTCGTGAATGTGTGTGCCATAATGGTGGTGCAGGTATATTGCCAATATCCAAAGATGGTAAGGTTGCTTTAGTAAAACAATTTAGATATCCTTATAAAGAGGTAATTTATGAAATGCCAGCCGGCAAAATTGATAGTGGCGAAACTCCTTATGAAACTGTTAAAAGAGAGTTGTTTGAAGAGGTTGGCGGTCATTCGGATAAAATTATTGATTTGGGTATTGTTTATCCATCCCCCGGCTATACAAACGAAAAAATTTATATCTTTATGGCATTAAACACTATTTTTAGCACACAAAAATTGGATGAAGGTGAATTTTTGGAAGTGGAATATTTTGATTTTAGTGAAGTGCTTAGGATGGTTGATAACAATACAATAAAAGATAGTAAAACTATTATCGCTATTTTAAAAGCCAAAGAATTATTAAAGGATAGTATATGATACTTGAAACAGAAAGATTAATTTTAAGAGAAATGACAACCTCCGATTATAATGATTTGTGTGAAATTTTGCAAGATAAAGAGGTTATGTATGCTTATGAACATGCTTTTTCAGATGAAGAGGTTAATAATTGGCTGTATAATCAGTTTTATAGATATAAAAAATACGGCTTTGGGTTGTTTGCAGTAGTGCTTAAGAATAATGGTAAAATGATAGGTAATATTGGCATTACTATGCAAAAGTTTGGAGATTCGCAAGTTGCAGAAATAGGATATTTATTAAACAAAAATTATTGGGGTAAAGGTTATGCAACTGAAGGTGCAGTTGCTTGCAAAAATTACGCATTTGATGTGTTAGGCTTAAATGAAGTATATTCTATCATAAGAGATAACAACTTTGCCTCTCAAGCAGTTGCAAAACGCAATGGAATGACTATTGTTGGAAAAGAACTTAAACATTATTATAATATGGATATGCCACATTCAGTTTATATGGTAAAAAATAATAATATTAATAAATAAAATATTTTTAA
>CAJTNW010000007.1:0-28865 GCA_910577795.1 uncultured Christensenella sp. | reverse complement strand
TACAATAAATGATTATATTTATTTTGTATTTTAATTTGATAGTAAATTGTTAATTGAATAAAATTAATACAAATTAGCACTCTTGCCATTAGAGTGCTAATTTTTTGAAAAATTTTGCAAAAAGTACTTGACAAATAGTAAAAAAGTGTTATAATAAAGTCAAAGGTCAAAGAAAGTCAGAATAAATATATGGAAATATGGTTAAGATATAAAATAAACTAATATAAATTGGTTTTGCAACACGAATATAATATCTATAATAATTAGATAAAAATAAAAAAAAGGAGGATGCAATGGCTACAATTAGTGATATTATTGAGGAATTTATTTTGTCTGCGCTTGCAGATGACGATTTATTGCAACTATCAAGAAATGATTTAGCAACATTTTTTAGTTGTGCACCTAGTCAAATAAACTATGTTTTGTCTACAAGATTTACACCAGAAAAAGGGTTTATTATAGAATCTAAACGTGGCGGTGGCGGTTGTATAAACTTAATTAGAATAACCGATGATAAGGAAAATGTTTTAAAAAGTATTTATAATTATTTGTGTGAAGAAGGGACTCTTGAATATAATAAATTATTGCATATTTTAGAGCGACTTGAAAAAGACGGAATAATTGATAATAAAGAGAGCGAATTATTAAAAATAACAATGTCAGATAAAGCACTTGCAAATCCTGTAAATATTACTGCAAGGTTAAGGGCACAAATGTTAAAAGAAATAGTGTTGAATTTATCAAAAAGGAGTTAAATATGAGTGAGAATGTTTATTGCTGTGTGTGTGGTAAGCCTGCAACAGTTTGTAAAAAGGAAACAATTAATGGTGTAACAAAAGTGTCTTATTATTGTGACGAGTGTTTTTCGCAATTAGAGAGTGGCTATTCTTTTGACAATTTAATATCCGCTATGTTTAATTTTGGTGGAAATAGCCTTAATTCTTCACCAATGCGTAACAAAATGCGTGTATGCAAGTGTGGTATGACTGAAAGAGATATTTTGCGTAATGGTAAGTTTGGCTGCAGTGACTGTTATAATGTTTTTAGAGATATTGTAGAAAATTATGTTAATTCAAGAGGATATGTGGCACATAAAGGTAAAAGTCCAGCAAATTTTGTAAATGCAAAAACAACTGCAGAAAACATTACTCAGCAAGCAAAAACTAATTTGACACCGCTTGAAAAATTAAAGGCGGAACTTGCTGTTGCAGTAAAAGAAGAAAGGTATCTTGATGCAGATAGAATTGCTAAACAAATAGAGCAACTTAAAAAGGAGGATAAGTAATATGGCAAATTATGATAACATAATTGTTTCAACAAGAGTACGTCTTGCAAGAAATTTAAAAGATATTCCTTTTCCTTCAATGTTAAAAGGAAGTCCAAAAAGCAGTGAAAAAGTAATTAATAGTGTTATTGCTGTTTGTGATAAATTGTTTGAATATAATGTGTACAAAATGAATTCAATAAGTGAAATTGACAGAGTCGCTTTGCAAGAAATGCACTTTATTAGTCCAAATCTTGCAGCCAATACTGAAAATGGTGTGGTTTGTATTAGTAAAGATAAGAAAATGAGCATAATGATTAATGAAGAGGACCACATTAGGGCACAATGTGTAATACATGGCTTTGCACTGGAAGAGTGTTATAAAAATGTAAATTCTTTTGACGATAAGTTAAGTGAAATGGTTCAAGTGGCTTATGACGAAAAATTGGGTTATCTAACTGCTTGTCCAACTAATCTTGGTACTGGTATGAGAGCAAGTGTTATGATGTTTTTGCCGGCCTTGTCTCAAAGTGGAAAACTTTCAAAAGTAATTACTATGGTTCAGCAAATGGGGCTTACTGTAAGAGGTATGTATGGCGAAGGCAGTAGTGCTGCTGGGTATTTGTATCAAATAAGTAATCAGATATCCATTGGTGTAAGTGAAATAGACTTGCTAAAAACTGTGGCAAACGCAGTAAAAATGATATGTGAGAGTGAAGAACTCGAAAGAGATAAATTGCACAAAATTCAAGGTATTGCACTTGATGATAAAGTTTCTAGGTCACTTGGAATATTACTATATGCAAAACGTTTAAATTCTAGCGAATTTATGGAGCACATGGCAAATGTAAAATTAGGTACATCATTGGGAATATTAAAATTAAGTATGCCAATGCTAAATTACTTGACAGAATTTTGTCAGCCTGCAAGTTTGTGTAATTATAGTGGTGGTGGCAAATTATCTGCAAAAGAAAGAGATGAGGCAAGAGCAGAATTGGTAAGAAGTAAGATATTAGAGAGGTGAGTTAAATGTACAGAATGAATAGTGAAAGCAATAAAATTATTGAACAAGCACAAACTTTTGGTGCGGCAAGTGGTGGTTTAATTGGTACTGAACATTTGCTTTGTGCTATGGCTTATGTTGATGGCACTAATGTGCAAAACATACTTGCAAATGTTGGTTTTACAAAAGAGGATATAACTAAAGTTATAAGTTTAAAAAATATGGTTTCTTCAACTTATTTTAGTCCTCGTACAAAAAATATTCTTCAAAGAAGTGCTAGCCTTGCTGCAAATATAGGGTTAAACTATATAATGCCAGAGCATATTTTGGCAGTAATTTTGCAAGATGGGTCTTCTTATGCTTGCAGAGCCTTAGTTCAATTAGGCTGTGACGTAAATGCTTTGGCACTTGCTTTGTCAAATGCTATTAATAATAGTAATAATGTAAATATGTCTAATGACAATGATAATAATTTTGAGGTTGGCGAAAATAATGAGGCTGGTATAAAAGGACTTGAAAAATTAGGTGTTGATTTGACAAGCAAAGCGGAACAAAACAAACTAGACCCTGTTATTGGAAGACATGAGGAAATTGACAGAGTTATTCAGATATTATCAAGACGAACAAAAAATAATCCAGTTTTAATAGGTGAGGCTGGTGTTGGTAAATCTGCTATAGTGGAAGGTTTGGCTTTGGCAATAGTAAATGGAGACTGCCCAGAAATGCTAAAAGGCAAAAGAATTTTTAGCCTTGATATCTCAAGTTTGCTTGCTGGTACAAAATATCGTGGTGATTTTGAAGAGAGAATGAAAAATGCCATTGATACAATTAAAAAATCCGGTAATATAATATTGTTTATTGATGAGATTCATACTATGGTAGGTGCTGGTGGTGCTGAAGGTGCTGTAGATGCAGGCAATATATTAAAACCTATGCTTGCAAGAGGTGAATTGCAAACTATTGGTGCAACTACAATTGATGAGTACCGTAAGTATATAGAAAAAGACCCTGCTTTAGAAAGAAGATTTCAGCCTATTATAGTTAACCCTCCATCAGTGGAAGATACAATTACTATACTAAAAGGCTTACGTGATAAGTATGAGGCGCATCACCAAGTTATTATAAAAGACGAGGCAATTGAAGCCGCGGCAATACTTTCTGATAGATATATTAGTGACAGATTTTTGCCAGATAAGGCTATTGATTTGATAGATGAGGCAGCAAGCCGTATGAGAACACATAGCCAAGTTATGCCAAAAGAATTAAAAGAATTGGAAGAAGAAATTATTAAATGTAAAAGGCGAAAAGAAGACGCAGTAACAAAAGAGGATTATGCTGCTGCAAATACTTACAAAGTTGAAGAAGATAAATTGACTGCAGAGTTTAATAGTAAAAAAGATGTTTGGTCTCAAAATTCCAACAATACTGATTTGAGCATTGGCGAAGAGGAAATTGCACAAATAGTAAGTAGTTGGACTGGTATTCCAGTTGTAAAAATGACAGAAAGTGAGGCTGAAAGATTAATAAATCTTGAGGATATACTAAAAAAACGTGTAATTGGACAAGAAGAGGCAGTTACAAGTATTAGTAAGGCAGTAAGACGTGCAAGAGCAGGACTAAAAGACCCTAATAGACCAATTGGTTCATTTATTTTCTTGGGACCTACTGGTGTTGGTAAAACAGAATTGTGCAAGGCACTTGCTGAGGCAATGTTTGGTGACGAAAACCTTATGATAAGACTTGATATGAGTGAGTATATGGATAAAATTAATGTTTCTAAATTAATTGGTTCTGCTCCGGGTTATGTTGGTTTTGAAGAGGGCGGTCAACTTACTGAAAAAGTTAGAAGAAAACCATATTCAGTAATACTATTTGACGAAATAGAAAAGGCTCACCCAGATGTATTTAATCTTTTGCTTCAAATTATGGATGATGGTAGACTTACTGATTCTCACGGAAGAACTGTTTCTTTTAAAAATACTATCATTATAATGACAAGCAATATTGGTGCAAGCGAAATTGGCAAAATGAATTCATTAGGTTTTGGCGGAAATAGTTCTGAAATTAGCGAGGACGAATATGATGCTATGCGTGATAGACAACTTGAGGCATTAAGACAAACTATGAAACCAGAATTTATTAACAGAATTGACGATGTGATTATATTCCATAAATTATCTAAAGCAAACATATTGAGTATTTGTGATTTAATGGTGGATAGTCTTGCAAAAAGATTAAAGGAACAAGATATAAATATATCTGTTAGCGATAAGGCAAAAGAGTATATTGCTGAGCAAGGCTTTAATAGCGAATATGGTGCAAGACCATTAAGACGTAGTGTGCAAAAACTAATTGAAGATAAATTGTCAGACGAAATTTTGCGTGGTAGTATATCTATTGGAGATAATGTAAATATTGACTTTAAGGATGATAAATTGGTTTTTGAAAAACAATAATAAATATGTTAAATTAAATGTAAAAGGAGCGGCTTGCCACTCCTTTTACTGAATAATTAAGTAGTAGTCAAAAACAAATTGCAAATTAAGTAACAATATGATAAAAATAAAAATAATAGCGATTTTCAATGTAAAATTTATCTAAATAGTATAGTAATTCTATCCAAAATATGGTACAATATAATTGATAAAAATAATAAATTTTATCAAAATTACTAAATTAAGGGGGCAATAAAAATGCGTATTGAAATTATTGCAAAAAATTACAAACTTGGCGAAAAATTAAAAGAGATTATTGAGAAAAAACTTGATAAATTCTCAAGGTATTTTGAGGAAAATGCCACTGCAAAAGTTATTCTAAAACAAATTAATCAAGACAAAGATGCAATGGAAATTACCATAAACTTTGGTGGCGGTAAAATTATGAGAGCAGAAATTGTTTCTGATAATATGTATGATAATATAGATTTAATCCTTCCTAAACTAGAAAGGCAGGTTAGAAAATACAGAACTAAATTAGGCAAAAAAGTAAAAGAGAGTGCTTTTGATATGGAGGCATTGTATGAAAATACAGAACCAGTACCTGATTTATCTGTTGCAAGAGTAAAGGAAACTGAACTTAGAAAAATGTCTGTTAAAGATGCTATTGATGAAATGGAATTACTAGACCACTCTTTTTATGTATTTATTAATGAAGCAAATGAACTTGTAAATATAGTTTATAAACGTGCTGCAGGCGATGTTGGTCTGCTTGACTTGATTTATTAATTAATATTAACAATTACTATTGCACCTATCAAAAATATTGATAGGTGCGTTTTTTATTTTACATTTTATAAAAAAAGTGTCAGAAAAAGTATACTTTTTCTGACATACTTTTACTTGACTTTATTATTTAATTTATGTATAATATTTATATAAAGTAAGTTAATTTTTGCTAATTTTATAACTATAATTTATAAAAATTTCAAAAAACTAAAGTGTCAGAAAAAGTATACTTTTGCTGACATAATAAATAAATTGTAACTTTATAATCAATTTTAAATGGAGTAGAATATGAAAAAGAAATTGTTTTTAATTGTAGCAATTATAATTATTGCAGTGTTTGCTTGTATGACTCTTGTTGCATGTGGTGGCAATGATGGCAACTCTAGCAACAATGAATTTGTTGAGGGCGATGGCAATAATGGTGGTAATAATCAAGGTGAGGATAACAATGGTGGTAATCAAGATAACGAAAATATTGTTAGTCCAGATGCAACTCTTAAAGAATTTTTAGATGTTTGGCTAAAAAGTTCTCAAAAGTCGTTTTATCAACCTGCGTATGGCGATGCAACAATGGTGATTAATGGCAATATATATTGGCAATTTGATTTTGAAGATACTAAATATGTTGAAATTACTGGTAAAAATAAGGCTAATTACTTTTTTGGACCAAAAGGGAGTACTAATTTAGATAATTGGGAAATTATGAAACTAGAAACAATAGACGAAATATGCAATTCTGTTAACATTGAAGAAGAATATTTGCAAGAAGTTAATAGCCCTAAGGATATACTAAATTTTGCTTATAGTATTTGTTTTAATGATGCTGATTTGGATGTTGTTTTTGAAAAGAAAGGTGATTTATATATTGGAAAGCAAGGCACTGACTTTGAAAATTACACAATAAAAATTATTGATAAAGTTTTAACATTATCAATGGTTAATGAATTGAATGGCGAGCAACAATCTATGGATTTTATATTTACACTTGGCTCTGAACCAATTGAAATTCCAGAATTTTTAAGAGATGCGTTAGAAAATGGTGGAAATAACCAAGAGGAAAATAAAGTTATTACTAGTGAATTTTTTACAAAGTTTAATGTGGCAACTGACAAAAAATTTTGTTTGAAAAAAGATAATATTAATTGGGAAGTTGCAGTAATAGATAATAAGGTATCAACGGAACTAATTGATAATAATGTAAGACATTACCAAATAGCCGAATTTACTGAGGAATACTTAAATAATTATGCTTTAAGTAATGGTGTTTGGCAAGCATATCCTTATACGTATGACAAGGCTAGTTGCGATAATGCACCTGAACTTTTTAATGAAGGCATGGCTGAGGTATTTGATGTTACAGATTCTAGCGATTTATTAGAGGTTATTGAGGCTTCTTACAACATTGATAACTTAGAATATATTGATGGTAAATATACTGGAAAAGTTGGAACAATTCTTGAAGGTTTTATAATTATTGTTAGTAATAATGAATTAGTTTTTAAAAACGATGTAGTTGAGTTTACATATACTATTGGCGGTATACAAATAGATATTCCGCAAGAAGCATTAGATGCTATGGAAGAGTATTGGCAACAAGAGCAAGCAGCATAATATCTTATTTATGTGAAAGTGAGTAAAAATTGATAATAATTTTTATTAAAAAATTTTTAATATGCAGAGTTTAAGGCTCTGCATTTTTTTTGCAATAATCCTACAAAAATCGGTATTATTTTTAAAAATCTATTAATTTTTTGATTAGTTTTGCTAAGATATTTAAACTCAATAAAATTGTTTATAATACAATAACTAATGTAGTTTTTAGCGATGAAAATCTTATTCAATATAATAATTGGATTAAAATCTACAAACAATAAAAAACTTTATATAATGTAGCATTAAAAAATAATTTATTTAAATTATATAAAAACATTTGCATTATTATATGCTATATGCTATAATTGCAATAGCCAAAAATACACTTAACGCTGAAATCGTTCTCTGTGCTTTAATTAGTTTGAATGATTTAGGATGCGTAAGGAAGAAAAACAGGAGGATATTAAAATGGCAGTTGTAACTATGAAAAGCCTTTTAGAGGCAGGTGTACACTTTGGACACCAAACAAAAAGATGGAACCCTAAAATGGGTAAGTACATTTATGCAGCAAGAAATGATATTCACATTATTGACTTGCAAATCAGTGTTGGTCTAATTGAAGAGGCTTATGCTTTTGTAAGAGATGTTGCTAAAAGTGGTAAGGACATTTTATTTGTCGGCACTAAAAAACAAGCACAAGATGCAGTTCGTGAAGAGGCTGAAAGATGCGGTATGTTCTATATGAACAACAGATGGCTTGGTGGTACTTTGACAAACTTCAAAACTATCAAAACAAGAATTGATAGACTTAAGAAGATAGACCAAATGGAAGTAACTGGTGAGTTTGATTTATTGCCTAAAAAAGAAGTTGCTGGTCTTAAAGAAGAAAGAGAAAAACTAGAGGCTAACTTGGGCGGTATTAAAGAGATGAAAAATCTTCCAGGTGCTATGTTTGTAGTTGACCTAAAGAAAGAAGAAATTGCTGTTAAAGAAGCAAAAAGACTTGGTATTCCAGTTGTTGGTTTGGTTGATACTAACTGTGACCCAGAATTGGTTGATTATGTAATTCCTGGTAATGACGATGCAATTCGTGCTATCAAATTAATTGCTAGTGTTATTGCTAATGCGGTTATAGAGGCAAGAGAAGGTATTGCTTATGATGCAGAGGCTGCTGAGGCTGCTGCAGAAGCGGCTGCTAAAGAGGCAGAGGCTAAGGCTTTGGCAGAGGCAGAAGTTGCTGCTCCTGTTGAAGAGTAATTTTTAGGAGGTAATTTTTGTATGTTTACTAATAAAGATGTTATGGCTTTAAGAGCAAAAACTGGTGTAGGTATGATGGACTGCAAAAAGGCTTTGACAGAGGCTAATGGCGATATGGAAAAGGCTATTGAATTACTTCGTGAAAAAGGAATGGCTACTGCAAGCAAAAGAGCAGATAAAATTGCTTCTCAAGGTATTGTATATGCTATGACTAAAGGTAATGCAGGTGTTTTAGTTGAAGTTAACTGTGAGTCAGATTTCGTTGCTCGTGGTGAGCAATTTAGTGACCTTGCAAAAACAGTTGCTAACTATATTATTGATAACAATGTTGAAAATATTGATGCTTTAAACAATGCTCAAGCCATTAATGATTTAGTTCATGAGGCAATTGCTAAAATTGGTGAAAAAATTAATGTTAGAAGATTTGCTAAATTTAATGGCAATGTAACAAGTTATATTCACATGGGTGGTAAAATTGGTGTTATGCTTGAGAGTACATGTTCTGAAGATGTTGCTCACGATGTTGCACTTCAAATTGCCGCTGCAAACCCACTTTATCTTGCAAAAGAGGATGTTCCTACTGAGGCTTTAGATAAAGAAAAAGAAATTTTACGTGCTCAAGCATTAAATGAAGGTAAACCAGAGGCTATTGTTGACAAAATGGTAGTTGGTAGAATTAACAAATATTATAAAGATGTTTGTTTGTTGGAGCAACCATTTGTTAAAGATGGCGAAAAAGCAGTTAAAAACATTTTAGATGGTAGCATTTCTGCATTTGTTCGTTATGAAATGGGCGAAGGTTTGGAAAAGAAGAGCGAAGATTTAGCAAGCGAAGTTCAAGCACAAATTGATGCTCAAAAGAAATAATTTTTCAAAAAAATAAAATTAAGGGAACACTTTTTCTGTTCCCTTTTTTTAAGGTATAGGATATTTAGTAAAAATTTTATTAAAATTGAAATAATAAGGTATAAAGGTAAATAATTTACTTGCAAAGTATATTTAATAAGGAGAAAACAATGGCAAAATATAAAAGAGTAATAATAAAATTAAGTGGTGAGGCTTTGGCTGGAGAAAAAGGATTTGGACTAGATGAGTCAGTTATTGATTATGTAGTAAAACAAATCAAAAAAGTTGCAAATGATGGTGTTGAAGTTGGTATTATCATTGGCGGAGGTAACTTTTGGAGAGGTAGACAAGGTTCTAATATGGATAGAACTACTGCTGACCACATGGGTATGCTTGCAACAGTTATAAACTCACTTGCTATGCAAGATGCACTTGAAAAACATGGTGTTGCTTGTAGAGTTCAAACTGCACTTACTATTACAAGAGTAGCAGAACCTTATATTTTGCGTAAGGCTATGAGACACTTAGAAAAAGGCAGAGTTGTTATTTTTGCATGTGGTACAGGTAATCCTTATTTTAGTACAGATACTGGCGCAGCACTAAGAGCAGCGGAAATTGGTGCAGAGGCTTTATTGCTTGCTAAAAATGTAGATGGTATTTATGATTCTGACCCTAAAAAGAACCCAGATGCTAAAAAGTTTGATGAAATTGCTTATATTGATGTAATTAAAAAAGGCTTGAATGCAATGGATACAACTGCAATTAGTTTGTGTATGGAAAATAAAATTCCTGTTATTGCTTTTGCTTTATCTGAAGAAGATAGTATCCTTAAAGCAGTTAACGGCGAAAAAATTGGTACAATTATTAAATAAATTATATTTTAATTGATTTTTGTTGTTAATTTTTAATTGGTTAGTTTAAATTGTAAAATACTCTTGATTTTACTTTTAGATTAATGTATAATAGTGCTAAAGAGAATAAATATAAATATGAGGTGAAATTATGGCTTACGAAAGTATGGAAATATTAGAACTTTTTGATGAGTTTGAAACTAAAATGGACAAATGTATCAATAATTTAAAAAATGAATTTGCAAGTATGAAAGCAGGCAGAGCAAATGCTCATATATTGGATAAAATTACAGCCGATTATTACGGAACAGAAACACCTATTAATCAAATGGCAAATATTAGTATACCAGAGGCTAGGCTTTTAGTTATTTCACCTTGGGATGCAAGTTGCGTTAAGGCTATTGAAAAAGCAATTACTGCTGCAAATATTGGTATAACTCCAAATAGTGATGGCAAAGTTATTCGTTTGGTTTTTCCAGAACTTACTGAGGAACGTCGCCGTGATTTAGTTAAACAAATTAAATCAACTAGCGAAAACTGTAAAGTTGTTTTAAGAAACGCAAGACGTGATATTAACGAACAAGTTAAAAAGATGAAAAAAGACTCTGCAATTTCTGAAGATGACTGTGCAATTTACGAAAAGGATGTTGACAAAAAATTGGCAGAACAAGTTGCTATAGTTGAAAAAATAACTAGCGATAAAGAAAAAGAGGTTATGAGTGTTTGATAAAAGAAGTTATATAGGTATGCCATTTGATGAGGCAAAAGAAGCACTGCAAAATATGGGATATACTGTGTACGAAACTGAAAATACTCAAGACGATAGACATAAGTACGATACAAAACTAGTTGTAAGAGTAGATATTAAGGATAAAATTGTTACCTTGATTACAGCAAAGTTTTTGATGAATATTTAAAGATAGCATTTTTTGCTATCTTTTTTTATGAGTTTTATATAAAAGGTTTGTGCTTTTAAGAATAATTATTATAAAATTTATATATTTTATATACTAAATGGTGCATAATTAATTTATCCTCTTGATTATTTTTGTTAAAAGTAGTATAATTATATTGTTTAGATTAATTTGTTATTAACTAACATTTTTTAATTAAAGTTGAGGTTTTATGGAAGAATTAAAAATACCTAAGCACATTGCTTTTATTATGGACGGCAATGGCAGATGGGCAAAAAATAAGCATTTGCCAAGAAGTGTTGGACACAGAGAAGGTGTAACTAGCATGCGAAGAGTAGTGGAGGCTTGTTATGAAAAAGGTGTGCAAGTTGTATCTTTTTATGCGTTTAGTACAGAAAACTGGTCACGTCCTAAAGAAGAAATAAAAACTTTGTTTAGTATGCTTGAAAAATTTGCTAAAAGTGAAATACCTAAATATGCTAAAAGAAACTTTATTATAAGATGTATGGGTAATTTATCCGAACTTCCTGATAATGTAAGAATTGCTTTGGAAAGTAATATGAAATTATGTGACGGCAATGATGGAATGGTGGTAAACTTGGGTATAAATTATGGCGGAAGAGACGAAATAGTTTATGCTGTTAAAAAGTTAATAGATAAAGGGCTTGAAGTAAATAAACAAAATATATCCAGCAATTTGTACACAGCGGATATTCCTGACCCGGATTTGATGGTTAGGTCTAGTGGAGAAGTAAGGTTATCTAATTTTATGTTATGGCAGTTATCGTATTCTGAAATGTTGTTTTTGGATACATTGTGGCCAGATTTTGATGGAAAAACTGTTGACGAAATTATAAAACAATATAATAAAAGAGACAGAAGGTTTGGGAGGGTTTGATATGATAAAAAGAATTATTACAGCAGTTATTATGCTTGCAGTAATTTTATCATGTGTTTTTTGGTTAAGAATGTATTCGCTAATAATAACAGATTTGCTAATTATGGCATTTGCTATTGTTGGCGGTTATGAAATGTATAAAAGTTTAAAAAAGAAAAGTATTAATAAAGCAATAATAGAAGTAAGTGATGGTAGCATAAGAGTAAAAGAATTTAAATTACAACCTATGCTTTTACCAATTATTATTTGTATGGTAATTATTTATCCATTAATATACTTTT
This sequence comes from uncultured Christensenella sp., assembly GCA_910577795.1. Lineage (GTDB taxonomy): Bacteria > Bacillota > Clostridia > Christensenellales > UBA3700 > MGBC100798. The sequence goes on along the minus strand of CAJTNW010000007.1, from coordinate 16,734 downwards.
TTAGCGAGTTAGGTTTAGTTATAACTTTGGCTACTTGTACAATTATAAGTTTAATTATTTTGGTAATAAAGCACGAAAAATATAATATTGCAGATGTTGGTGCTACTGTATTTAATATGGTTTATCCAATTTTAATAATGAGTATATTGGTTATAATGAACCATAGTTCAATGGGACTATTTAGTATTTTTTCTACCTTTGCAGTAGTTGTTATGACAGATACTATGGCATATTTTATAGGTGTAACTTGCAAAGGTCCAAAATTATGCCCAAAAATTAGCCCTAAAAAAACTATAAGCGGTGCAGTAGGTGGAGTTATTGGCGGTATTTTAGGTATGGTAATATCTTACTTAATGTTTTGCCAATTTAACTTATTTAGTTATATGCCAAACGAATTAAATAGCATATTTGCAAATATCCCATTAAATTTAGCAGTATTGTTGCCATTGGGTGCAATTTGCAGTGTTATTGCAGAATTTGGAGATTTAGCAGCAAGTATTATAAAAAGAAAAATTGGAATAAAGGACTATGGAAATCTATTCCCCGGACATGGTGGTGTTATGGATAGAATAGATAGTTTTTTGGCAGTTATTCCAGTAATGTATATGGTTTTTGCTGTTATAGAATTTTCATTAAATATTGCTTAATATAAGTAAAAACCCTTTGAAAATCGAGATTAATTGTTGTAAATTGACAAATTTTAAAAAATAAAACATAATCTATTGTGATAAATGAGGAAGTATGAAAGAAATAATTATTTTAGGCTCAACTGGGTCAATAGGAAGACAAACTCTTGACATAGTTAAAACATATCCTAATTTATTTAGAGTTGTTGGTATGTCCTGCAATTCTAATATCCAATTGTTTAATAAACAAATAGCCGAATTTAAACCACAATATGTGTTTGTCAATGATAAGTCAGCACGAGAAAAGTGCGAACTAAATGGTGCAGTAATGTTAGGCTCTAGCGAGGAATTAGTTTCTGTGCCTTTAGGTAGTATTGTTGTTACTGCAATGGTGGGAATAAGCGGATTACTACCAACAATTTGTGCAATTAAGGCTGGCAAAGATATTGCCCTTGCAAATAAGGAAACATTAGTTGCTGGCGGTGATTTAGTAATGGCTTTAGCAAAAGAGAAGGGAGTAAATATTTTTCCAGTTGACTCTGAGCATAGTGCTATATGGCAGTCAAGCAATTATGGCAAGGCAAAGGATATAAAAAATTTGATTTTGACTGCAAGTGGTGGTGCTTTTAGAGGTAAAACAAAAGAGCAATTGCTTAATGTTAAAGCAAGTGACGCATTAAAACACCCTACTTGGAATATGGGCGCTAAAGTTACTATTGATAGTAGTACTTTAATGAACAAAGGTCTTGAGATAATAGAGGCAAAACATCTGTTTAATATGCCTGCTGAAAAAATTAGTGTAGTTATTCATAAACAAAGTATTATTCATAGTTTGGTTACATATAATGATAATAGTGTTATAGCGGAATTATCTTATCCAGATATGCGTATTCCTATTCAATTAGCACTAACTTATCCGCTAAAAATCGGTACTAAATTGCCGGAATTGGATTTGACATCTGTTGGTAGTTTGACTTTTGAAAAACCTGATTTAAATGTTTTTCCTTGTCTTGAAATTGCTATGCAATGTGCAAAAAAAGGTGGATATTATCCTTGTATTATGAACGGGGCAAATGAAATAGCGGTAGAGGCTTTTTTACATGATAAGATAGGGTTTTATGATATACCGGATATAATAGATAACACACTTGCTAAAGTTGAAGTTAAAAATGAAATTACATTGGATGGCATTTTTGAAGTTGATTTGCTAGCAAGAAATATTGCAAAACAATTATTGCAAAAGTAAATATATTTGCATAGTTATTTGATTTTAAGGAGATTTATGGGGTTGATTTTAACGGCAGTTACTTTTGGTGAAGTAATGAAATGGGTAGGCTACGTTATAGTAGCACTTTTATGCCTAATGTTTATGATAGTAGTTCATGAGTATGGTCACTTTATTGTGGGCAAACTGCTTGGCTTTAAAATAGATGAGTTTGCCGTTGGATTTGGTCCTGCAATAGTAAAGTATAACAGAAAAAAATCAGGAATTATATTTTCGTTAAGATGTTTACCTCTTGGTGGGTATTGTGCTTTTCATGGTGAAACTTCTACTACAGATGAGCCACCAAAAAAAGACGATTTTAATTATCATAAGCCTTGGAAGAGGATACTTGTTTTTATTGCTGGTGCTGGTTTTAACCTTTTATCTGCAGTAGTGCTTTGTACAATATTTTTTATGACTTATGGTGAAATGATGCCAAAAGTTTCTGCTGTTTATCAATTTGAAGATAGCAGTATTGAACAAAACTTGCAAGTGGGGGATATTATTATTGCAGTTGATGGAAAAAGTTTGTATACTACCTCTGTTCCTAACGATTTGGTTAACAAAATTAATAAGTTTGAGGATAATATAAACGTGACGGTAATACGTTATGGCGAAAAAATAGATATTATTGTCCGCCGTGGTGAATATGTTAGTCAAACCGCAGAGGGGGAGACTAATAGAGTTACTGGTATTGGTATAATGATAGGTGAGTATGTAGGATACAGGTTTGATTTTGTTACTGCGCTTGGTAGGTCATTTGTATTTATTGTCAAACTATTTGGTACAATTTTTGTAACAATAGGTAGTGTGTTTACCGGACTGCTGGGAGTAGGTGAGGCAATGGGCGGTACGGTTACTGCAATACAACAAATGGCAATGGTATCTCAATTAGGGTTTAGGGGAGTTTTGTTTGCAGTTTGTGCATTGTCTGCCAATATTGCAATTATGAATTTGTTACCTATACCTGCACTTGATGGCTCACATGTTGTGTTTACATTAATTGAGTGGGTAAGAGGCAAACCTATTAACCGAAAAGTGGAAAATATTATTCATACAGTTGGACTTATTAGTTTGTTTTTGCTAGCAATTATATTGGATATAGTGCATTTTGTAACGGTAACATAAAGGTGCAAAAGATTAAATTTGTATAAATATTAGGTGAAATATGAGAGTTAAAATAGGTAATATATACATTGGTGATGGCGAAAAAATTGCTATTCAGTCAATGTGCAATACAAAAACAACAGATATTGATGGAAGTATAAAGCAGATATTGCAGTTAGAGAAATATGGTTGTGATATTGTAAGGCTTACAGTACCAGATATGCAAAGTGCAGATGCCTTGAAGGAAATTATAAAGGCAGTGCATATACCAGTTGTTGCGGATATACATTTTGATTATAAACTAGCAATTGCATCTTGTGATAGCGGGGCAAGCAAAATTCGCATTAACCCGGGCAATATTGGTGATGAAAGCAAAGTTAAGTATGTTGCAGATTACTTGAATGAAAGACAAATACCTATTCGAATTGGGGTAAATGGTGGTTCGTTAGAAAAACAATATAAACATTTGCCACTAGCGGAGGCAATGTGCAAAAGTGCTTTGGGGCATGTGGCATTGCTAGAAAAATATAATTTTTACAACACAATAATATCCGTAAAATCAAGTGATGTTAGAACAAGTGTTGAGGCATATAGACTGCTTAAAAAGTCTTGTGATTATCCTTTGCATGTGGGCATAACCGAAGCGGGAATTTATGAAAAAGGCGTAATAAAATCTGCAATTGGTATAGGTAGTCTTTTGCTTGACGGAATTGGTGATACAATAAGAGTAAGTTTATCTGACGAACCGTACAAGGAAGTTGTTATTGCAAAGGAAATATTAAATAGTTTGGACTTAGGCGACCCACATGTTGAAGTAATAAGTTGTCCAACTTGCGGAAGAACTAATATAGATGTTGCAGGACTTGCGCAAACTGTAGTGGCTGCAACAAAAAACATAAAGAAGTCTGCTAAAATTGCTGTAATGGGTTGTGTTGTAAATGGACCTGGTGAGGCATCAAGATGTGATTTTGGTATTGCAGGTGGCAAAGATAAATCTGCAATTTTTGTAAAAGGACAAGTTGTAAAAACAATAAAAAATGAAGATTTGATAAAAGAGATTTTGCAACTAATTGCTAAACTTTAATTGCAAAAATCAACAAAAAATCGGTATTAAAATAAATTTTGGATTAAGTTAAAAGAGGTATACTGTGGAATTTTTGGATAAATTAAATGAAATGACAAATGGAAAATTTAGTTATTTAAAAGTAAGTGAGGTAGAAATACAAAAGAAACCACCTATAGTAAAAATAAATTTTTTGTTGCCTTATGATATTTTGGATAGTATGCAAGAGGAAGACAAAAATATCATTTATGAAAATGTGGTAAAATTGTTGCCAGAATCTATGCAGGTGGAAGTTACATATACTAAATCATTTATTAATGAAGATGTTGTAAAAAAATATGTATTGAGTTATTTTAAAGAAAAACATCCTACAGTTTTGGTTGAAGATAGCGAAATTGAAATAAAAATTACAAATGGTATTGCTTTTGTTAAAATTAATTTAAAATCAATGTTTTACGATTACTTTAAATCAATGGACTTAAACGGAAGTATGACTACTTATATGTCTCATAAAATGTGCAATGAAATGCGACTAGAGATTTGTGATAGCAAAAAAGATTTGAATTTGGATACAGACCTTGCAACTGAAGATTCTATTACAATAATAAGTAGAAGAATAAGAACTGATAATCATGAAAGAATCGTCGGCAAAGCAATTGCTGTAAAGCCTAGATATATTGTGGATAGTAAAGATGTGGAAGATAATGCAGTTTATGCTGGTGAAGTAATAGAATTTAAACGTAACGAAAGCAAAAAAACTGGCAACTCTTATTATGTTTTTAAAATAAATGACACTACTGGCAACTTGGTTTGCAAGGCTTTTGCAAAATATCAAGGTGAGGGAGATTATGACAGAATAACTATTGGGGACGAAGTTATTGTGCAAGGCAGAAAAGATTTGGACACTTTTTTGCACGATAGTGTGCTTTTGTGCTCTAATGTTAGCAAATGCACAATTGATAAGTCTAGTATTATTTTGAAGGAAGATTTAAAAAGTACTCCACTTAAATATGTTGCTGTTCACCCAGAGCCTTTTGTAGATTATGTGCAAGACGATTTGTTTTCTACTGGCGAGGAAGAATTAGTACCTCAATATTTGTTAGGAAAATCTTTTGTAGTGTTTGATTTTGAAACTACTGGACTAGATGTAACCGACGAGGCAATAGAACTTGGTGCTGTAAAAGTAACTGATGGCAAAATTATGGAAACATTTTCTACTTTTATTAATCCTCATATACCAATACCTGCAAAAATAACTGAACTTACATCTATTACAGATGCAGAAGTAAAAAATGCTCCTGATATGTCAGACGTAATTGCAGATTTTTATAAGTTTAGTGAAAACTGTGTGCTAGTTGCTCACAATGCTCAGTTTGATAAAAAATTTGTAGATAAATATGCAAAAATTAATGGTTACTTGTTTGCAAATAGAGTTATGGATACTATAGATATGGCAAAAAAGAGTGTGCTTTGCAAAAACTATAAGTTAGGCACTTTGTGTGACTATTTTGGAATTAGCCTAGAGGGCGCTCATAGGGCAGTTAATGATTGCTTGGCAACTGCAAAATTGTTTATAGAACTTGTTAAACTTGGCAAGTTTTAAATAACATAGTAGTAATTTTAATGGCAAATTTAAAAGTCATTAAATTGCCTATAAACTTGGTAAAATATATGTGCTATTAAAAATAAATAATAATTTTAATAAAAAGCATAAAAATTGCTTGCATTTATTGCAGGATAGTGTTATACTACTATTGTAATAGACTTAGCATCTAAGGAGTGGTTGAACCACTCCTTAATGTTTACGGAGGATATATGTCAAAAGTTATAGATTTGGTGGAAAGCAATATTACCAAAGCAGTTGAAGACTTGGGTTATGAAATTGTGGAGATTACTTATAAAAAGTATTTAGGTGATATGAATTTGACTATATTTATTGATAAAGATGGTGGTGTTGATTTGAATGGTTGCGAACTTGTGCATAAAACCATTGACCCTATCTTGGATGAAATTGACCCAACAAATGGGGAGAAATATATTTTGAATGTATCTTCACCAGGTATTGATAGACCTTTAAAAACTGAACGTGATTATAAAAGAAATATGGATACAGAAGTAAACGTTTCACTTTTTGAAAAAGTTGGGGATTTAAAAAAGTTTGTAGCAATTTTGCGTGGGTATGATTTACAAAAAGGTATAATTACAGTTGAATATAAGGAAAACGATATTGATTTGGAAATAAAAAATATTGCCTTAATTAAACCGGAAATTAAATTTTAATAAAAATAAACCATAGATAAAATTTTTGATAATTTGTGGAGGAATATATAAAATGGTTAATAAAGATTTTTTTGCAGCATTAAATGAATTGGAAAAGGATAAGAGAATTGATAAAGCAACTTTTCTAGAGGCTTTGGAGGCAGGCTTGGTTTCTGCATTCAAAAGAGAAACAGGCGAGGCAAGACCTATGACTGTTAAATTGAATGAAAACAGATTTGAAATTAAAGTGTTTGCTTACAAAACAGTTGTTGAAGAAGTAACTGAGCCTGATAAGGAGATTTTACTTAGTGACGCAAAAGAAATTAAAAAGTCTTATAAAGTTGGTGACTGGGTGCTATGGGATGTAACACCTAAGGATTTATCAAGAATTGCAACTCAAACTGCAAAACAAGTTATTATGCAAAGATTAAACGATGCTAGAAAAGAGCGCGTTATGACAGAAATGACTGATAGAGAGGGTGAAATTGCAAACGCACAAGTTATTAAAGTTGATGGAGATATTGTTTATCTTGAAATTTTAAGCACTCAAATGACAGCAATCATGTCTGGTGCGGATAAAGTTGCAAACGAAAAATATCTACCAGGACAAATGCTTAAAGTATATGTTAAAAATACAAGAACAAATACAAGAGGTCCACAAGTTATCGTTTCTAGGTCTGTTGCAGGATTAGTTAAAAGATTGTTTGAAATGGAAGCACCAGAAATTAAGAGCGGTGACATTGTTATAAAAGGTATTGTTAGAGATGCTGGTAATCGTACTAAAATGGCAGTACATAGTGACAATGCTAATATTGATGCTGTTGGTGGTTGTATTGGACAAAAAGGTGTTAGAATTAACGAAGTTGTACGTGAACTTAATGGCGAAAAAGTTGATATTATTCGTTGGAGTGAAAATCCACTTGAGTATATTGCAAGAGCATTAAGTCCTGCACAAGTAATTAGCATTACTCAAGAAGACGATAAAACAGCAAGAGTTATTGTGCCAGATGACAAATTGTCACTTGCAATTGGTAAAGGCGGTCAAAATGTTAGACTTGCTGCAAAACTTACAGGTTGGAAGATAGATGTTAAGTCTTACTCTCAAGCAGTTGAGGACGGAATTGTTGATAGCATAGAGGAGTAAAAAGTGGTAAAAAAAATTCCTATGCGTATGTGTATTGTTTGCCATAATATGGTTGACAAACGAGAGTTAATAAGGATAATAAGAAATAAAGACGGGGAGTATTCGCTAGATACTACACTAAAGGCAAATGGTCGTGGTGCGTATATTTGCAATAATCCTGAGTGCTTTGCAAAAATGATAAAAACAAAAGCATTAAATAAGGCTTTTAAGGAAAATATTCCACAAGAAGTGTATGGAAAAATTCAAGGAGAATATGATAAATACTACAAAAATTAAGTCTTATATTGGGTTTGCAATAAAAATGCGAAAGGCGACTTTTGGTGTGGATGGAATAAAAACATGCAGACATAAAATATATATTGTATTGTATGATGAAAGTCTTGCAAGTAATTCGCGTAAAAAACTTAGTGATTTTTGCTTAAATAATAATATTAAACATTGTTTGCTTGATTTTAGTTTAAGCGAACTTACTAAAAGGTCTAATGTTAAAGCAGTTGCTATTGAAGACGAATCTTTAGCAAGTGCAATCAGCAAATGTATGGAGGTGCAACATGAGTGATATTAAAGAGGTTATTGGTAAAGTTAATGGTATGCCTGTACTAAAGGAGAATACTATTATTGCTTTGCAAAAGGATATTAGAGATTTAAAAAATTTAATGAGGTCTATTGAAGGCAGAATGCAACAAAAAAAGATGGAGATTAAAGAAAAAGATGCTCCACCAGTTGTTGAAATCCCTGATATTCCGGTAAACTTGCCAGAAGAGCCAAAAGAAGTTGTTGCTCCTACTCCTGTTGCTAGTAAGGAAGAAATTAAACCTGTTGAACAACCTGCAACCGAAGTTAAAGAAAATGTGTCTGTTGAAGAAAAAACTCCAGCAGATACTAATCCTGCACCTGTTGTTACAGAAAAACAAGCGGAAGCCCCTAAGAAAAATGTTTTTGTGCCAAGAGATGATAGGCAAAATAATAGGAATAATAAGCAGTTTGATAATAGAAATAGGGATAATAACAAAGGCGGACGCGAGTTTAATAGGGACGGAAAGCCTAATTTTAATAGAGATAATAAAGATAAAAACTTTAATAGAAATGACAAAGGTGGTAGACCATTTAATAAAGATGGTAAAAAAGATAACTTTGGTAAGTTTGACCCACCACCAATTGCCACTCCTATGAAAGAAAATACCCAAAAGAAAAAGAAAACTTTTGAAAAAGACGACAATAAAAAACAACTTAATAAACGTACTTTAATAAAAAAAGGGTATGTTGAAAATGGTTATGATAATTATGACGATGATGGTGTTGTAAGAATTCATAAACAGAAAAAAGCAAAGAAAGCAAGCGATTTTACTCCAAACACTGTTAAAATTGAGCATGCTGTTGTTGAAACTCAAATTATACCTATTAAGACTTTAGCAGAAAAAATTGGTATTCAAGGAGCGGAAATTGTTAAAAAATTGTTTTTGCTTGGACAAATGTGCAATGTAAATGGCAATATTGATTTTGACACTGCAGAATTGGTTGCAATGGATTATGGTATTACTTTGGAGTATAAACCACAAGAAACTGCAGAAGATATATTACAACAAACAGTGCTTGGTCATGCTGTAGATGGTGAAGTTGTAAAAAGACCGCCAGTTGTTACAATTATGGGACACGTTGACCATGGTAAAACTTCATTGCTTGACTATATTCGTAAATCTAAAGTAGCAAGTGGTGAGGCTGGTGGAATTACTCAACATATTGGCGCTTACACAATTGAATTAAATGGTGAACCAATAACTTTCCTAGATACTCCAGGACACGAAGCCTTTACCTCTATGAGAAAAAGAGGTGCAATGGTTACAGATATTGCAATTATAGTTGTGGCTGCAGACGATGGTATAATGCCACAAACTGTTGAGGCCATCTCTCACGCAAAAGAGGCGGGAGTTGAAATTATGATAGCCATTAACAAAATGGATAAAGCACATGCAAACCCAGATAAAGTTATGGAAGAAATGGGCAGATATGACTTAGTTCCTGAGGCTTGGGGTGGTACAACAATGGTTTATCCAGTTAGTGCAAAAACTGGTATGGGTGTTGATGATTTGCTTGAGGGCATATTGTTGCTTGCAGAGTATAAGGAACTTACTGCTGTTAAAGACTGTCCTGCAAGCGGTACTATTATTGAGGCTAGACTTGATAAAGGTGTTGGTCCAGTTGCAACTTGCTTAATACAACAAGGTACTTTAAATGTTGGTGACTATATAGTTGCAGGTACTGTTGTAGGTAAAGTTAGAGCACTATTAGATAACAATAGCAAACAAATTAAGTCTGCAGGTCCTAGTATTGCAGTATCAATTCATGGTTTGTCAGAAGTGCCAAATGCTGGTGACCAATTGATAAGTGTAGAAGACGAAAAACTTGCTAAAAAAGTTGCGCAAGAAAGATATAATAAAGAACGTGAAGAGATGCAACGTAAAAGTGATGCACGTAGCCTTGACGATATGTTTAAAGGTGCTAGCAATGGTGAGAGAAAATCTCTTGGTATCATTATTAAAGGTGATGTACAAGGTTCTGTTGAGGCTGTTAAACAAGAGTTTATCAAACTTGGCGAGAGTGTTGCAGACGAAAATGTTGTTATTACAATTATTCATGCAGGTGTAGGTGCAATAAATGAATCTGACGTTATGCTTGCAGATACTGGTAATGCAGTTATTGTTGGTTTTAATGTTAGACCAGACCCTAAAGCACGTGCTTTAGCCGAAAAGAATGGTGTAGATATTAAGATTTACCGCGTTATTTATGATGCTATTGACGATATTCAAAAAGCACTTAAAGGTATGCTTGACCCTATTTTCCGTGAGGAAGAACTTGGACATGCAGAAGTACGTGAGACATTTAATATCACAAAAGTTGGTACTATTGCTGGTTGCTATGTTACAGATGGTAAGATTTTAAGAAATGCTAAATTTAGATTAATTCGTGATAACGTAGTTGTATTTGAGGGTAGTATTTCTTCTATGAAACGTAACAAGGACGAGGCAAAAGAGGTTGCAAGTGGCTATGAGTGTGGTATTGGTCTTGCAGGTTTTAATGATATTAAAATTGGAGATATCATTGAGGCATTTATTTTGAAAGAGGAAGAGAGATGAGCAATAGAATAGAGCGAATAAATGCAGAAATCAAAAAGCAACTTGCGCCTATAATAAGCGAAGATTTGTCTGACCCAAGAATTAAAGGTTTGGTTAGTATTGTAAAGGTAGATACTGATAGTGACTTATCTGTTTGCAAAGTATATTTAAGTGTTTTAGGCGCTGATGGGGCTGAAAAACAAGTGGTTGACGCAATTCAAAATGCGGAAGGTTATATAAAAAATATACTAAAAAAACGCATAATTTTAAGAAGTATGCCAGAGTTAAGGTTTTATCTTGATGACAGCATAACTTATGGTATAAAAATAAGTCAAATTTTAAACGATATTAATAACTAATTTTAAAACTAAGTTATATAAATATTGCTAATTGCAATAATTATATATATTTTGTTAAAAATTAAAAATACTAAATTGCAGAGGTGGATATGGACTATCAAAATGTTATTTCAGAGATAAAAAGAGCAAAAACTATTGCTATAATTTCTCATGTTAATCCCGATGGAGATACTGTCGGCTCCTCTCTTGCAATTTTTAAAGCACTTGAAATGTATGGCAAAAAACCATACATTTTTTGCGATGACCCTATTAGTGGCAAAATTAGTATTTTAGCCGGGGCAGAAAATTATAATAAAGATAGAGCGGATAAGTACGATTTATCAATTGCTGTTGACTGCGCAGATATGGAAAGAATGGGTAACAGCATTGCTGAATTTAAAAGAGGCAGACGTAAAATGGTTATTGACCACCATAAAACTAACCGAAAATATGGTGATGTTAATTTGCTAGATATAAATGCTGCTGCATCTGCACAAGTTGTTACTTTTTTGCTTGATGAAATGGGATTATTAAATGCAGAAATAGCAAAATTACTTTATAGTGGTTTGGTTACTGATAGTGGTGGATTTAGTTTTTCTAGTGTTACAACTGAAACTATGATAGCCGCAAGCAAACTATTAAAATTTGACATAAAAGCACACGAAATAAATGAGCATTTTTTGAAAAAAATAAAAATGAATATTTATAAGTTAAAGGCTAGAGTATTGGAAAAGGCTAAATTTTATGACAACAACAGCATAGGAATTATTACTTTTATGCAAAGTGATTTTGATGCAACTGGCACAGATACAACTTGTACTGAAGGTATAATTAATAACATTATTAATGTAATTGGTATAAAAGTAGCAGTGGCTATTAGTGAAGTTGGTGACAAAAACTTTAAAGTTAGTGTTAGAACTGGCGATGATTTTGATAGTAGTAAAATTGCTCTTGTATTTGGTGGTGGCGGTCATAAAAATGCTGCTGGCTTTAGAGTAAATGGTTTTTACGAAGATGTGGAAGAAAAGATTTTAAAGGCGGTGCGTGACGAGATATGTTAGGCATTATAAATATATTAAAGCCGACTGGTTGGACATCTTCTGATGTTGTAGTAAAAGTCAAACATATTTTAAAAGATTATACTTGTGATAAAAAAATTAAGGTTGGACATTTAGGCACGTTAGACCCAGCGGGTAGTGGAGTTTTGCCTGTTTGTTTTGGTAGTGCTACTAAGTTGTTTGATTATTATGTAGGTATGGACAAGTGTTACAGAACTACATTTTGTTTTGGAAAAACTACAGATACATTAGATTCTTTTGGTAAAGTAACTGCCACCTGTGATAAAATACCTTTGCTAGACGAGATAAAGTCAAAAATGGGTTTATTTATTGGCAGTATTAGCCAATTGCCACCAAAATATTCGCGTATTAGTGTTGGCGGGGTACGTGCCTGTGATGCTGCAAGAGACGGAAAGGAAATTGATTTAAAACCAAGACAAGTTGAAGTTTATAGTATTGATATATTAGGCTATGATAATGGAACTTTAAAATTGGATATACATTGTTCAGGTGGTACATATATAAGGAGTATTTGTAGAGACTTAGCAAAAGAATTGGGAACTATGGCATATATGTCTAGCATAATAAGACTGCAAAACAAAAATTTTTGTATAGAAGATGCTGTTACTATTGATGAGTTTAAACAAAATATAGAAGGTAGCATTATTACAATAGAAAAATTGTTTTGCGACTTGCCAAAAGTTGATATATGTGGCACAGAACAAAGTAAACTTTTAAATGGTGTAAAAATAAATAAAAGAAATATCAAAGGCGATTATATTACAATGATTAATAACAAAGTTTTTGGTATTTGTTGCGACGGAAAAGATAATTTAGAGGTTAAAGTTAGACTATGGAATTAATTGATTTCAGTGATAAAAGTGATAAGCCAATATGTCTTGCACTAGGGTACTTTGATAGTGTACATAATGGGCATAAAATTTTGCTTGACGAGTGCGTAAAAAGTGGTTTTACTCCAGCAGTATTTACCTTTAAAAATAACCCACAAAGTGCAATTTCTGGAATGACTAAGCAGTGTTATACATTTACAGAAAGAGTGCAAATCTTTGCGAAAATCGGTATTAAATTGGTAATAAGCAGTGTTTTTGACAAAGATTTTATGAATATGCGTGGCTATGAATTTTTGGATAAATTGTGCAAAAACTTTAATGTAAGAGAAGTAGTTTTTGGTACTGATTATACTTGCGGTGTAAAAGCAGAATATAGCGTGGAAGATGTAAAAAATTATTTTAAAAATATAGGTGTTAGTGTAAAAATAATAGATTTGTTAAAGAATGAAAAAGGCAAAATTGCATCTAGGCAAGTAAGAGAATTATTGACTGAAGGCAAAATAGAACAAGTGAATCAAATGTTGCCATATCCTTATTTTACAATTGGTATAGTGGAAAAAGGTAGAAATGTTGGTGGTAGTATAGTAGGTTATCCAACTGCAAACATATCTTATCCTGAGGATAAAATACAAATAAAGGCTGGTGTTTATAAAACACATATCACTATTGATAACAAAATTTATTTGGGATTAACAAATGTGGGGGCACATCCTACTTTTGACGACTATAACTTTAATTTAGAGAGTTTTGTTATAGATTTTGAAGGCGATTTGTATGGTAAACAAATAAAAATAGAGTTTTTTGAATATTTTAGAGGAATATCTAAATTCAACAATGCAGATGAATTGAAAGCACAAATAGATAGCGATTTTAAAAGAGTGCTTAGTGATAAATTAAGATAAATATTAAGAGGTGCGTTATGATTAAATTTGGACCTAGTGGTACAGGTAGTTTGTTTGAAGAAGAGGGGTTTGCAAAAACTATTGATGTGCCTGCTTGGCTAAAAAGCAAAGGACTTGATTTATATGAATATTCTTTTGGAAGAGGGGTTCGTATGAGTGAGGAAACCGCTAAAATTTATGGAGCAGAGTTTGAAAAGAATGGTATAGAAATATCTGTACATGCTCCTTATTTTATTAATCTTGCAACTAGCGAAGAAGATAAAGCAATAAATAATCATAGATATATAAAAGAAAGTTTAATTGCACTTAAAAACTTGGGTGGTAAAAGGTGTGTTTTTCACCCTGGTTCACCGCTAAAAACACCAAGAGAAGAGGCTATGAATACTTTAATGCAAAGGCTAGATAATTTACTTTGTGATTTGTATGATAGCGGTTTATCAGACTGTATGCTTGCAATAGAAGTTATGGGTAAACAAGCCCAACTTGGTGATGTCGAAGAGGTAATACGTATGGTATCACGTGATAAAATGCTTTACCCTTGCATAGATTTTGGACATTTAAATGCAAGAACTTGTGGCAGTTTAAAGGGGTATGACGACTATAAAAGAGTGCTTGAAAGATTTATTGAAGGTGTTGGGTTTGATAAAGTAGATAATATGCATGTCCATTTTTCTAAAATAGAATATACTGCTAAAGGTGAAAGCAAACATTTAACTTTTGAAGATAATGTTTTTGGACCTCAATTTGAACCTTTAGCCTTGGCTTTAAAAGATTTGGATTTGCATCCGTTTATAGTTTGTGAGTCTGCAGGTACACAAACTATTGATAGTCTTTATATGAAAAATTATTATAATAGTTTGTTAAAATAAAATTGAATTTTTGTTAAAAACAATTTAAAAATCGGTACTAAATTAAAAAAATCACTTTGTTATCAAAGTGATTTTTTTGTAAATATAAATTTTTATAACTTAATTTTAGTCATACAACTTTCTTACTGCTATTAAATTTCCATCAAAGTATATCTCGGTAATATCCTTATTTGTTTTTGCATCTTGGCAAATAATTGTATTGTTTAGGTCATTTACTTGCACATTATATAAACCTATTTCTTCTAGCCATTCCACCATTTGTTCTATAGTCATAAAAGATACTGCGTACCATTGATATGTGCAGTCATTAATGGTTATTTGCTCATCAAAGAATTTTTCAGTTAAATGAAGAGGAAAGATAATTCCTTCAATTTTCATAGTACATAAGGTGTAATTTAAATTGCCAAAAATATAATGGTTGTCATACAACAAACCTCTTGCAACTATTGTTCCTTTTTTCTCTTTATAAATATATGCTTTATCGTTTTGTATTT
This sequence comes from uncultured Christensenella sp., assembly GCA_910577795.1. Lineage (GTDB taxonomy): Bacteria > Bacillota > Clostridia > Christensenellales > UBA3700 > MGBC100798. The sequence continues at coordinate 1,646 of CAJTNW010000007.1, read as the reverse complement.
CATATTTAATTTTACTATCATAATCTTTGGCAAGTTCGCATAATTGTAAAATTGTTAAATCAGAATGAAATTTTTGATGGGTAGGGGTAGAAATACCATTTTTCATTTTGACTGGAATAACTATTTGTTCGCCACTTATTTTAATAGAGCGGTCTTCAATGCTTATTTGCTTAGCATTTGTTCTATCGTTACTCATAGTAATAATTGGAAGGAATATGCCAAGTAGTACGATTGCAATAATTACAATTGCAATGGTAACACCTGCTATAATTAATTTTTTCTTTTTAGGTGACATTTTTACATTATCTGTAGTTTGCATAATTTTCCTCCTTTTTTTAATTATATCATTTTTTAGGGGAAAATCAATACTAATTTTTTTATTTTGAAAAATAGTCAATTTAAGTATTAACTTTAGTTTTATTGATTACCTTATATATTTTATAATAAAATAATAAAAAAATATTTACAAGTTAAAAAAAATATGTTATAATGCTTTTATGGTAAGTTTAGGCAAAATATTTGATAGTAATAATTTAGATGGAATTTTGATTTCAAATAACTATAATATTAAATATATCAGCGGTTATTCTGCCGATTATTGTTTTTTGCTTGTTACTCAAAAAAATAAATATTTTTTTACAGATGGAAGATTTATAATTGAGGCAAACAGGGATTTAGCAAAAGACTGGAATGTTGTAGAAATTACTCCAACAACTGCTGAAGAGATAATTAAAAACTTTATCATAAAAAATGATATTAAAAAAATTGGATTTGATAGCGATTTAAGTCATTACGATTATGTATTTGTTACTGAAAAGTTGTTGAACGGCTTAGATATACTGGATATTACTAAAGATATAAATAGTCTGCGTGCTGTAAAAAATGATTATGAAATAGAGTGCATTGTAAAAGCGCAAAGAATTGCTGAAAAATCTTTAGAGCAAGTTAAACAAACTATCAAAGAAGGAATTAGTGAATTAGAACTTTGTGCAAAACTTGAGTACTTTATGAAAATAAACGGAAGTCTTAAGCCAGCATTTGATACTATTGTTGCTTTTGGTGAAAATTCTGCTATTGCTCATGCAAAACCATCTAGTAGAAAACTTAAAGTCGGTGATGTAATATTAATTGATTTTGGTGCTACTTTTAATAGTTATTGCTCAGATATGACAAGGACATTTGTTTTTGTAAAATGTTCTGAAGAGATAGAAAAACTTTATAATATAGTGCTTGGTGCAAATGAAATTGCAATTGACTGTATAAGGTCTGGCATACCACCAAGGGAAGCCGACAGAGTTGCAAGAAATTATTTGAATTTGCATAGGATGGAAAGTTATTTTAATCATTCATTAGGTCATGGAGTAGGTCTTGAAATACACGAATATCCGACATTGTCATCAAGAATACTTACAGATGACAGACTAAAAGATGGTATGGTTATAACTATAGAACCGGGTATTTATATTGAAGGGCTTTGCGGTATAAGAATAGAGGATATGATTGTGGTTAAAGGTGCTAATGCGATTAATTTAACCACTTCAAATAAAAAATTAGAAATTATTAATAATTAGTTTAGCGGAGGTAAATATGGCTACAGTTTTGGCTGGTGATTTTCGTAAGGGAATTACATTTGAAATGGATGGAAA
>CAJTNW010000006.1 GCA_910577795.1 uncultured Christensenella sp. | reverse complement strand
AACAAGATATCTATAGAATTATTCTACTAAAATAAAACAAAAGAGAATGGATATTGCCATTCTCTTTTGTTTGAAAAGTAAATAAAAATATGTTTTTACAAATATGTTAAAAGTTTTTTAATTTAAAATTGTATAATATTGGAAAGTATATATACACTAATTAAAAAGAGAGGTGTATATGCAAGCAGTTATTATGGCGGGAGGCTATGGCACTAGGCTTAGACCGCTTACAAATGTTATCCCAAAACCAATGGTGCCAATAATTGACCAACCAGTTATTGAGTATATTGTAAAGCATTTAAAAAAATATGGATTTGATGATATTATTATTACATTAGGATATAAACCAGATGAAATTATGTCCTACTTAGGTGATGGTAGTCGCTATGGTGTAAAAATAAGATATAACATTGAAGATACTCCTTTAGGCACAGCAGGTAGTGTAAAGGCAGTTTATGATATGTTGCACCAGTCATTTTTAGTAATTAGTGGTGATAGTTTTACTAATATAAATTTGTATGAGGTTGCAAGGTATCATGCAACACACCCAAAGGCAATTACAATGGTAGTTAAGGAACTAGAGGACGTTAAAGGTTTTGGAGTAGTTAAGTTTGACGAAGATGGAGACATTTTAAGTTTTATTGAAAAACCCGAAAAAAGTAAGGAAAAGTTTGTAAATACTGGTATGTATATGATAGAAAAAAAGATTTTAGCAAACATACCAGATGGTAAATTTGATTTTTCAAGAGACTTTTTTCCTGACATTCTTGACGAGATGAAAGCATATGTAATGAAAGAATATTGGTCAGATATTGGAACATTATCATCATATTATTTGACTAATAACGAAGTCGCATTAAGTCCAGAATCTTTTGGTATATCTTTTTAATTTGCAAAAACTCTATCAAAAATCGGTATTAAAATAAAAATAACCGCAAGTTTAGCGGTTATTTTTACTTAATTTTAAAATGTTTAATTTATTTTGTTTTTCTTGCAAAAACTTCTTTTGCTTTTTCAAAAATATCTTTTTCTGTAAGATTCATTATTTCCGCAAGATATGCTTCTTTACCAACTTCGCCATATCTATCACCAATACCAACTCTTGCCATAGGTACAAGTACATCATTTTGCATAAGTAGTGCAGCAACTTCAGAGCCAAGTCCACCTATTAAATGATGGTTTTCACAAGTTACAACTGCACCAGTCTCCTTGCAAGCATTCAAAATGGTTTCAGTGTCAAGAGGTTTGTAAGTATGAAGTGCTATAACTTTGGCATTTATGCCTTCCTTCTTTAAAAGTAATGATGCAGTAATTGCACGATGAACCATTATACCACATGCAATAATAGTTAAGTCTTTACCTTCTACAACAGTGTTTGCTTTAAAAAGGTCAATTTTTGCATTGTCATCATATATAGCAGGAGTCTTTTTTCTTTGAAGTCTAATATACATAGGTTTGTCAGAGTTAATAATTTGAGGGAATAACTTGTCAAGACAAACGCAGTCACAAGGCTCTACAACTATCATATCTGGTACTTGAGTCATTAGGGCAACGTCTTCAAAACTCATGTGAGTACCACCATTAACTTGTGCCATAATACCAGGGTCAGTACCAACTATTTTAACATTTTGTTTTGTATAACCAACACTTACAGCAATTTGGTCATAGCATCTTCTTGTTGCAAATGGACTGAAAGAAGAGCAGAAAGGTAGTTTTCCACAACTTGCAAGTCCAGCAGCAACACCTATCATATTGCTTTCTGCAATACCGCAATTTATAAAACGTCTTGGAAAAGCCTCTTTAAATTTTGCTGTGCCAATACAATTCATAAGGTCTGCTTCAAGCACAACAATTCTTCTGTCAACTTTAGAATATTTAATCAAGTTATCTACATACACTTGACGCATTTCTTTATTGTGTAATTCGCTCATTTTAAAACCTCCCCAGTGCATTCTGCAGCAAACATTTCTGGAGTAAAGTTAACACTATGTGATTTATAGTGACCTTCACAACATTTAATTCCTTTGCCTTTGATAGTATTTAAAACAATTGCAGAAGGCATACGAGACCTTTTACATTTTTCAATAGTATCAACAATACTTTCCATATCATGACCATCAATAGTGTAAGTTTTAAAACCAAAAGCACGAAGTTTTGACTCAAAAGGTTCAACCTTACAAACATCTTTTGTTAGTCCGTCAATTTGCATTTTATTGTTATCAATTACAACTGTAAAATTATGCAAGTGTCTAGAACCCGCAAGCATTAAGGCTTCCCATACTTGACCTTCTTGACTTTCGCCATCGCCAACAATTGCAAATGTATGATATTTTCTGCGGTCCATAATTGCAGAAATTGCCATTCCAACTGCAGCAGAAATTCCTTGACCTAAAGAACCAGCAGTAAAGTCTACACCAGTTACCTTCAACATATCTGCATGAGATGGGAGAGTAGTGCCATTTTGGTTTAATGTAAGAAGCAATTTTTTATCAAAATAACCTCTTGCTGCAAGAGTAGCATATAAACCCGGTGCAGCATGACCTTTTGACAAAACAATTCTGTCACGGTCAGGATTTTTAGGGTCTTTTGGGTCAATATTGGCACACTTAAAGTAAAGTGCTGTTAAAAACTCAATAATACTTGATGAGCCACCAATATGTCCCACACCAAATGTTGCGATACATTCAATACACATTTTACGTATTAAATCCGCTTTTTTGTAAAGGGTGTTGATAGTGTTAGATTCCATTTTGAACTCCTATAACAAAATAAATAGTTGTTTTTCAACTTTTTTAATCAATAAATTATGATATTATAACCTTTTTTAAGTAATTTTCCGCTTGTAGTCACAAGCATTTGTAGTTTGAAATAATAACTTCGTAACTGAAAAATATAACTTTCGTTATGCTTTTTGTTACTTCAGTTATTATTATAATATAAAACTATTTTTATATCAAGTTATTTTACTAGAGTTTTTGCAAAAAGATAAATGTTTTTGTATTTATGTGGAAAAATGACGAAAAATACAAATATTCAAATTAACTAGATAAGATATAATCAAATAATCAACCACTTTTTAAAATAATTTAGGTTTTTTAACAAATACTAATAACAAGGAGGATATTATGGCAAAAAATAATGGTAAGTTTACATTGTTTTTTATGTTATTTATATTAGCACTTACACTTTGTCTAGTTATTGGTATGGACAAGTGTGAGTTTGCGACAAAAAAAGTTGCTTTTGATAGTAATTGCAAAGTAGCGGATTATGATATTGATAATAAAAGCGATAATAACTTTTTATCTATGAGTAAGACCAGCACAAAAGATGTAGCAAGTGGTAAGAAAATAGAATTATTGTGTTTAATGTATCACAATGTTGTTGGTAACACACAAAAACAAGGTAATTATGAAGTAAAGCAGTCAGTCTTGGAAGAAGATTTTAAGGAATTGAAAAAATTAGGCTATAAATGTGTTGATAGAAAAAGCCTTTTTGATATTGTTAACAAAAAGCAAACTGGCAAATATGTTATGATAACATTTGATGATGGGTTTTATGGGGTTTATAAATATGTACCATCTCTTTTAGAAAAATATGATATGAAATGTTTGGTTTCTGTTGTTGGTGAATTTATGGATAGACAAGATAAGTTGACTTATAGGACTAGGTGTAGTTATATGAATACTAATGAAGTAAGAGAACTTGCTAAAAATAAACGAGTAGAAATTGCTCACCATTCATATAATTTTCACCATATACAAGATGGCAGACGTGGTGTAAAAATAAAAAAAGACGAGACAAATGACAAATACACACAAGTATTTAAAGAGGATACTCAAAAATTAACAAGCAAACTAAATGGTTTAGGAGTAAAAGTAAAAACTTATTGTTATCCTTATGGAGAGTTTTGCAGAGAAAGTGAAAGGGTGCTTAAAGGTTTAAATTATCAAATGACAATGACCTGTGTGGAAAAAGTGAATTATCTGGAGAATAAGAATTCTCTTTTTTTATTAGGGAGAATAAATCGCTCAGCAAACTATCAGAATATAACAAACTTGATTAATAAGGCTTGCAATAAAAAATAAAATGTGGTATGGTTGTGATATGGAAAGAATTTTTGAATATATTGCAACTGAAGACGGCAGTGTTGAAAGTTTGCTAAAGAGCAAAGGGTACTCAAGTAGAATTTGTAATTTATTAAAGAAGGAATTAGGATTGGTTTGTGTAAATGACAAACCTGTCTTTGTTGTTGAAAAAATAAAAGTTGGGGATAAAATTAAAGTTAAATTAAAAGAAAACCCTCCAAAAATCGTACCATTTAATCATAATATAGATTTTGTTTATGAGGATAAGGATATTGCAGTAATCAATAAAAGTGCAGATATTGCAGTAATTGCAACAAATGCACATTACGGAAAAAGTTTAATGAATGCTCTTGCAAATGTATGGGGAGATTTTGTATATCATCCTGTAAATAGATTAGATAAAGGCACAAGCGGACTTATGATAGTGGCAAAAAATGCACTTTCGCATAGTATATTATCAGCCAATATTGCTGAAGATAAAAACAATAATGAAAAAAATGTACAAAGGGAATATCTTGCTCTTGTGCATAATAAAGATAATATATTGACTGGTAAAGGCGAAATAATAGGGGATATAGGCATACCTAATGGAAATAGTTTGGTAAGAGGAGTAGTAACTGAAGGTGGAAAGTTTGCAAAAACTTACTATGAGGTAGTAATTAGCACAAGCAATTATAGCCTTGTAAAAATAAAATTAGCAACTGGTAGAACTCATCAAATAAGAGTGCACATGTCATATATAGGACATCCTTTATTGGGTGATGATTTGTATGGTGGTAGCAAACAATTAATTGAAAGACCGGCTCTTCATAGTCAAAAAATTGCCTTTTGCCACCCTATAACAAATGAGCAAATGGAGTTTACATCATCCCTTCCTAAAGATATGGAAGATGTTTTAGTAAATGTTAAATAATATTTATTATTTTATTATTTAAATAATTTGTGTATATAAAATGATATTATAATGCCATTTATTTGACAAATAAGTAGAAAAAACAACTAAATTTGTGATAAAAATAGTTGACAATAAATATAAATAATGTTAGAATACTAACTGTTAGTATGCTAACAATTTTTTATAAATAGGAACAATTAGTAATGATTAAGTATTTTCAAGACGATATATTGCAAGTAGTAAATTTAATAAGACACAAAATTAATGAATCAGAAAAATTACAGGTTGTGCAAAAAGAAATTTCACGCAGGTGTGCTGCAGTTATTGGAATAATTGACGAGAGTCAAGGTAAGCCAGTTTTTCAAAAAGATATTAGTAAATTTTTAAAAATCAGGCGCTCTACTGCAACAAGTATGTTGCAAGATATGGAAAAAGACGGATTAATCACAAGAGTTCCAGTTGGTAATGATATGAGACTAAAGCAACTATTATTGACCGATAAAGCAATGCGTTATGCTTTAATGATAAGGGAAGAATTTACAATAATAGAAAATAGTATTATCCGTGGGTTTAGTGATGAAGAAAAAGCCAAATTGGCGGGATACTTAGAAAGAATAAAAAATAATCTAACAGAATAAAGGAGGCATAAATGATAAAAGAATTATTAAAACACGCAAAAAGTTCGCTCAAATATACTTTAATAACACCATGTCTTGTTGCCTTAGAAGTTGCCTTAGAGGTAATGATTCCGTATGTTACACAAGCACTAATAGATAATGGTATTAATAAAGGTGATATGAAATATGTAGGCATTGCAAGTGTTATATTATTGCTTTTGGCTGGTATGGGTATGGTATTAGGTATTTTATCTGGTTGGTCTTCAACAAAAGGTAGTACAGGTTTTGCTAAAAATTTGATGGATGATATGTATGCAAACATACAAAATTTTTCTTTTAGCAATATAGATAAATTTTCAACCTCAAGTTTAATTACAAGATTAACTACAGATGTTATGAATGTAAGACAGTCATATCAAATGACTTCAAGACTTGCTACAAGATGTCCTATTATGCTTGTTGCATCTATAATAATGGCGTTTATGATTAGTCCAAAAATTGCACTAATTTATCTTGGTGTTGCACCAGTACTTGTTATTTGTCTAATACTTATTATTAAATATGCTTTTCCACTATTTGAAAAGGTATTTAAAAGTTATGATAAAATGAATAAAGTTGTAAGAGAAAATGTGAAAGGTGTAAGAGTTGTTAAATCTTTTAATTCTCAAGGTAAAGAGATAGAAAAATTTGAAGATGCATCAGGCGATATTTACAAAAACTACAGTAGGGCAGAAAGATTACTTGCTTTAAACTCACCATTAATGCAAATATGTATTTACACCTGCATGTTGCTTATTGCATGGCTATGCTCTAAGGCAATGGTAGGTGGTACATTAGGTGAGGGTGCTTTGGTAGCATTAATATCTTATACAATGTCAATTCTTATGAGCCTAATGATGTTTTCAATGGTGTTTGTTATGATAACAATGTCAAGAGCAAGTGCTGAGCGTATTGTTGAGGTTTTAAAGGAAGAACCAAGTATTGTAAATCCTGAAAATCCTATTTATGAAGTACCAAATGGAGATATAGAATTTAAAAATGTTGGCTTTAGTTATATAGGAGATAGCAATAAAGAATGTATGTCTAATATTAATCTAAAGATAAATAATGGCGAAATGATAGGTATTTTAGGTGGTACTGGTAGTGGTAAAACAACATTAATAAGTCTGCTTCCTAGACTTTATGATGCAACAAGTGGCGAGGTAATTGTTGGCGGTCATAATGTAAAGGAATACGATATAAAATCATTAAGAGATAGTGTAAGTGTTGTATTGCAAAAGAATGTATTGTTTAGCGGTAGTTTGCGTGATAATATGAAGTGGGGTAACCCTAATGTTACTGATGAGCAAATTGCGGAGGCTTTGGAAATTGCATCTGCAACAGATTTTGTAAGCAACTTTAAAGATGGTTATGACCATTACATAGAACAAGGCGGAGCAAACTTGTCAGGCGGACAAAAGCAAAGATTATGTATTGCAAGAGCATTGATAAAAGACCCTAAAATTTTAATACTTGATGACTCTACTAGTGCAGTTGATACCGCAACAGATAAAAAGATAAAGCAAGGTTTAAGAGATACAAAACCAAATACAACAAAACTTATTATTGCTCAACGAATATCTTCTGTACAAGATGCAGATAAGATAATTGTAATAGATAATGGCAAGATAAATGGTATAGGTACACATGAAGAGTTGATGGCAAATAACACTATTTATCAAGAAGTATATCAATCACAAGTAAAAGGAGGGAATAATGATGACAACAACTAAAACCCTTCAAAAATCGAATGTAAATAACAAAAAAACTAATAATAAGCAACCAAATACAATTGCATTGATTATAAAAACAATATTTAAAAAATATAGAGCATTATTTATTACAGTAGTGTGTGGTATTATTATATCTGCACTAGCATCTATTGCTGGCTCAATGTTTATTAATACATTGCTTTCTGATTATGTTCAACCATTAATTGGCACATCAAACCCAGATTTAAGCGGTATTGTAAAAGCAATAAGTTATATGGCTGGTATATATGGTGCGGGTGTACTTTCTGCGTTGCTTTATAACCAATTTATGATAATCATATCTCAAAACACTATGCGTTCTATAAGAGATGATATGTTTATTAAATTGCAAAAATTGCCTGTTAAGTATTTTGACAGAAAAAATAATGGCGATATAATGAGTTATTTTTCTAACGATACAGATACTATGATGCAATTGTTATCTCAAGGTATTCCGCAACTTATTAACTTAATTACTACTCTAATTGCGGTGGTTGTTTCAATGTTTTTGCTAAGTCCTATTTTGGCAGGCTGTACATTGGCTTATGGTGCAATAATGTTGTTTGTGGCACAATTTATTGGTAAAAGGTCTGTTAAGTACTTTGCAGGACAACAAAAAGCAATAAGCGATGTAAATAGTTATGTAGAGGAAATGATAGGCGGTCAAAGAGTTGTAAAAGTATTTAACCATGAGGAAGTTTGCAAAAAGGAATTTGCCGGTATAAATGACAATTGGCGAGATGCTAGTTTTCGTGCGGTAAAACTTGCTTGCACAATTATGCCTATAATGATGGGTATGGGACATTTGCTTTATGTGTTAATTGCTTTAATTGGTGGTGCGTTGGTAATAACAAATGTTGCTGGTACTACTATTGCAGCAGTAGTTACATTCCTGCCTTTGTCAAAATCATTTACAATGCCTATTAACCAGTTTGCAGAGCAGATTAATAACTTTGCTATGGCAACTGCAGGTTCTAAAAGAATATTCCAATTGCTTTCTGAGGAAGAGGAAGTGGATAACGGATATGTTACACTTGTTAAAGGTAAGGAAGTTAATGGTGTGTTTGTTGAATCCGAAGATGGTGACTGGGCTTGGAAACATCCCCATACAGATGGAACTTTAACTTATGCAAAACTTGAAGGTAGAGTGGAACTAGACCATGTTGACTTTGGATATGTAGAAGATAAACTTGTTTTAAAAGACATTACTATAAATGCAAAGCCAGGCGAAAAAATTGCGTTAGTTGGCTCAACTGGTGCAGGTAAAACTACAATTACTAACTTGATTAACAGATTTTACGATATTGATGACGGAAAAATCAGATATGATGGTATTAATATCAACAAAATCAAAAAGGAAGATTTGCGTAAATCTTTGGGTATAGTTTTGCAGGACGTTAATTTGTTTAGTGGTACTATTGCTGAAAATATTAGATACGGCAGACCAAATGCTACTGACGAAGAGGTTGTAAGTGCTTGCAAACGCGGTGGTGCTCATGAATTTATAGAAATGTTGCCAGATAAATATGATACTATAATTGATGGAGATGGCTCTTCATTATCTCAAGGACAAAGGCAGTTGTTATCTATAAGCCGTGCAATACTTGCAGATACACCACTTATGATTTTGGACGAGGCTACAAGTAGTATTGATACAAGAACAGAAATTTTGGTTCAAAAAGGTATGGATAGTTTGATGCAAGGCAGAACTTGTTTTGTTATAGCACACAGACTTTCTACCATTCAAAACTCTGACTGCATAATGGTTTTGGAACATGGTGAAATAATAGAGAGAGGTAACCATGACCAATTAATAGCAAAACGTGGTAGATATTACGAATTGTACAATGGTAAAAAAGCAGAAGAAATTGCTTAAAAACAAAAGGCAAGCGGTGGCTTGCCTTTTAATCATAAATTGTTAACAATATTATGTAGAAATATAAAATTTTAAAAAATATTGTAATTTTTGAAAAAGTGTAGTATAATAGGTAAAAATAAAATTAATACAACTATAAGAGGTATATTATGTTAATTGATAAAAGAATAGAAAAATTAGCACATGGGTTAGTAGATTTTTCCTGTGATGTACAAAAAGGTGAAAATGTGCTTATTGAGGCAACAGGAACAGATTATCAATTGGTAGCACAACTTGTTAAAGAAATTTATGCTAAAGGTGCTTATCCATTTGTAAATTTGACTGATTTGCGTATAAAAAGAGAATGGATGAAAGGTATGAGTGAAACTTTGGCAAAACATTATGCGGATATGGAAATGTATCGTATGAAAGATATGCAAGCCTATATTGCAATAAGAGGTGGCGGAAATAATCAAGAACTTTCCGATGTGGATTTATCTTTATATAATCGCATAATGAGACCTGTTTTAAATCAAAGAGTAGACCATACTAAATGGGTAGTTTTAAGATATCCAACTGAATCTATGAGTCAACAAGCAGGTATGAGCACAGAAGCCTTTGAAGATTTTTATTTTGATGTTTGTACTTTAGATTATAGTAAAATGGACAAAGCAATGACTCCACTTGTGGAACTTATGAATAGGACAGATAAAGTACGTATAGTTGCAAAAGATACTGATTTGACTTTTTCTATCAAAGGAATACCTGCAATAAAATGTAGTGGACTTAGAAATATCCCTGATGGAGAAGTGTATACTGCACCTGTAAAAAATAGTGTTAATGGTTATATCACTTACAATGTACCATCTGTTGAAGAGGGGATTAAGTTTGAAAATGTGCGTTTGGAGTTTAAGGATGGAAAAATTGTAAAAGCAACAGCAAATGACACAAAAGCAGTAAACAAAATATTTGATACTGACGAGGGTGCAAGATATGTTGGTGAGTTTGCTTTGGGTGTAAATCCTTATATAACAAAAGCAATGGGTGACATTTTGTTTGATGAAAAAATAAGCGGGTCTATTCACTTTACCCCAGGACAAAGTTATGAAGATGCACCAAATGGAAATAAATCTGCTATACATTGGGATTTGGTACAAGTTCAAACTCCAGAATATGGCGGTGGAGAAATTTATTTTGATGATGTACTAATTAGAAAAGATGGCTTGTTCGTACTTGAAGAATTAAAGTGTTTGAACCCTGAAAATCTAAAATAATATGCAGATATTTTGTTTTTTATTGCAAAATATGACATAAAAATAAAAACAAAGTTGTTATTTAAAATAATATTTAAGTATTTTAATAAAATTATAACTTAAAATGTTATAAAAGACTAGACAAAGCGACTAATTTTTGGTAAAATAAATACAAACAATAATAATTATGCCTATATAGGCAATTTTGGAGGATAAATAAATGGCTAAAAAGACTGTAAAAGTAGCTATTAACGGCTTTGGCCGTATTGGTCGTCTTGCATTCAGACAAATGTTTGGTGCAGAAGGTTTTGAAGTAGTAGCAATCAACGATTTGACAAGCCCTAAAATGCTTGCTCACCTTTTGAAGTATGATTCATCTCAAGGTAAATATGCTTTGGCTGATACTGTATCTGCTACTGATGATTCTATCATTGTTGATGGAAAAGAAATTAAAATTTACGCAAAAGCAAATGCTGCTGAACTTCCTTGGGGAGAAATCGGTGTAGATGTTGTTCTTGAGTGTACAGGTTTCTATACTGCTAAAGCAAAAGCACAAGCACACATTGATGCTGGCGCTAAAAAAGTTGTTATCTCTGCTCCTGCAGGTAATGACCTACCAACTATCGTTTACAATGTTAACCATGACAAGATTACTAAAGATGACCACATCATCTCTGCTGCATCTTGTACTACTAACTGCTTAGCACCTATGGCTAAAGCATTAAATGATAACTGGGCTGTTCAATCTGGTATTATGAGCACTATTCATGCTTATACTGGTGACCAAATGACTTTGGATGGACCTCAAAGAAAGGGTGACCTTCGTCGTTCAAGAGCCGCTGCTGTAAATATCGTTCCTAACTCTACTGGTGCTGCTAAAGCAATTGGTTTGGTTATTCCAGAACTTAACGGCAAACTAATCGGTTCTGCACAAAGAGTTCCAACTCCTACTGGTTCAACTACTATTCTAGTTGCAGTTGTAAAAGGTACTCCTTCTAAGGACGAAATCAATGCTGCTATGAAAGCACAATCTAACGAGTCTTTTGGTTATACTGAGGACGAAATCGTTTCTAGCGACGTTATCGGTATGAGATTTGGTAGTTTGTTTGATGCTACTCAAACTATGGTTATGGATATGGGTAATGGTTACTCTCAAGTACAAGTTGTTTCTTGGTATGATAACGAAAACTCTTATACAAGCCAAATGGTTAGAACAATTAAGCACTTCGCTAAATTCTTCTAAGATATAAAGAGTATAATCAATTAAATTTAAAATGTTATTAAGCAAATCAATGGACTAGCAATAGTCCATTTTTTGTTGTAAAAATTAATTAAAAAATTTATTGTTTAGATTAAAAAAATTTAATTATAGTTTATAATTGTGTATTTTTATAAATAATAAATAAATTATTAAAATAAAAAACTTCCAACCATTTTCTGGCTGGAGGTTTTGTTTAATATTAAAATTCTATCAAAAATCGTTATTAAATAGTTGCTATAATTAATTTTCGTTATTTTCAGTAACCATACTTTCTTGCTTTTCAATGTCGCTATCTGTTGCTAATTTATTGTCCATTCTATCAAAAATGAGTTTTTTGATAGGGTAGTATAAAGCAAATATTATTGCACTATTTATTGCAAAAATAGCAGGCTGTTTAGGCAGACGGTCTATAAGCCAATATGCCCAAAATGATTTTCCACTTGCACCTGCAGAAGTAAGTAGCCAAGTAGCATAAGATGATATCCCCATTGTGCAAATACATAGTACCAAAACAAGTGATATAGTAAGTTTAATATAAGGGTGCAATTTTTTTATCATAAAAATTAATCCCGGTATAACACCCATCAACATAAAGGATATTGGAATCAATGGCGATGGTGCAAGACCTTTTGCAAGAGTGCCTAGGATATCTCCTAATAGTCCTACCATTCCGCCTGATAAAGGTCCCATAAATACTCCTGCAAGAATACATGGTATGTACGCAAAGGAGATAGAAAATGTTCCTAAATTAATACTGCAAAACTTAAGAGCAATATTAAGTGCAATAAGAACGGCGGTATACGCAATAAACAATGAACGCCTTTTGGCTTTTAAACTTAACTTTTTCATAAAAAAAGTACCTCCTAAAATAGTGGAGAGTACCGAGAAAATTACTAAAAACTAATAACTTGCCTCGGATGTGAAATACAACCGCAGAGGTATTCCTCTTTCGTCCATAGTCAACATCCCGTTCTATGGCACTTAACGCAGTATTTCTACTCAGCAAAGTTATTGTAGCACAATATACAATGTATTAGCAACTATTTTACTATAAATTTTGGCAGTAATATTCAATTTTATACAAAACGCATATAAAATGTTTATTACCATTTGTTTTATTTGCCTTTATTGACAAACTATTAATTTTATTATATAATTATATCAATAAACAATACAAATTATATGTCTGTATTAAATAGAAAAATTGCAATATTATTCGATTTTTGTTGAGTTATTGCAAAGTTTTACTTGGGTGAAATTATGAGTGAGTTTGATAAAAGTGTTTATATGGTTGTTCAAAATATTCCTTGTGGGTTTGTTATGAATTATGCTATGGTGGCAGAACTTGCAGGTTACCCAACAAAAGCAAGGCAAGTTGGCAGAGCATTACATCATAACCCTGACCCCGCAAATATACCATGCCATAGGGTAGTTATGAAAGATGGCAGTTTGACACCTGCTTTTGTGTTTGGCGGAGAAAACGAACAAAGAAAAAGGCTTGAGTCAGAAGGTGTAACTTTTAAGGGCGATAAAGTTGATATGGCAGAGCATCTTGTTCAAATCAACAGATGTTTTAGATAAATATAAGGATATATATTATTATATAATTATCTATACTTATAGGGAAAGGTATTAGTATGAAAAAGTTTAAATTTATAACTGCGACTATTTTATTGCTTGCTGTTACCTCAGTTGTTGGAGGTTGTAGCAACAATAAAATTTTAAATAGATTAACAGAAAAAGGCTATTTTGCTAATAGTTATGATAATGCTATTCTGCAAACAGATATTGCTAGCAAAATAACCTCTCATTTTGCAGAAAGCAGTAGTGTTAAGAAAAAAGCAATGTTAATAACTGTTGATGGATTTAGAGCAGAAAGTTTGGAATATATTTGGGATAGCGATATAGGAATTTCTCGAATATCAAAAGATGGCGGACTATATTGGACAAAACCAGCAAATTTAGAAAGTAAATCAAAAGTAGATATGGGAGTAAATTTTTTAAGTATAGTTACAGGTGAAGAACCTTCAACTTTTGGAGTATTTAAAAATACTGATGTAAAAAGAGAAACTCCATATTCTGTAATGGCAACAATGTCAGAAAAATACAGAGTTAAATTTTTAACAGATAATAAAAATTACATTGATAAACATTTGTCAGCAGAGTTTAAAGTAAAAGCCTCTCAACGTTTAAATTATGTGGATTGCACAGATTTAAATGGTGTTAGAAAAGAGTGTCTTAATAACCTTGACGAAAATGATTTTATAGCAGTTGCTATATCTAACCCATATATGGTAGCAGATGGCAATTACAAAATATCTAATTCACCTTATCTTTCAGCAATTATTCATTTAAATTATTATTTAAGTAATATCTATAACAATATAAGTACAAGAAGTAATGAGGACTGGTTAGTAATAGTTGCATCAACTTGTGGTGGCAAAACAAAATTGGCTCTTGGCAGTGAAGAAGGGAATATTTTAACCTTTATGTTATCCAATAAAAAAATGCAATAGTTTTAGGGTAATTGATTTTTAATACAATATAATTAATATAAATAAAATAATTATATATTATATAACATTATTATATTATCAAAATAACATTGTTAATTGATGTTGTAAATAACAAATAGTAAACGAATTTTTTATAAAAATGGTTGTTAAGCGAATACTTAATAGCCATTTTTTGTCTTGTTGATATTCAGGAATATGGCAAAAATAAATTTTTTTTGCTTAAAATGGGGATAAATTACCCTAAAATGGTGGATAAAAGGGTGTTTTTTCAAAAATGACACACGCGGAAGGGTTGCCGGTGAAAAATATTGAAAAATCAAGGAAAAACGTTTGACATAACTATTTTTATTGTATATAATAATAAGGCTGTTGAATACGGGATGAAGCGGTAAGTTACCGAATTTTGCGGATAATTATCGTGGACAATGGTTCGATAATCGAGCGACTAACTCTTTAAAATGGGCAATACCTTTTTTAAAAGCAACAGTACGCAACACACGTTAATGTGTAAAAAAACGAGTTAGGAAAAACAGGAGGTCATTTAATATGGCAACACAAAAAATCAGAATTAAGTTAAAGGCTTACGACCACAATCTTATTGATGTAGCAGCAGAAAAAATTGTTGATACTATCAAAAGACACAACACAAAGGTATCAGGACCTATTCCTCTACCTACAGAGAAAGAAATTGTAACTATTATTCGTTCTCCACACAAATATAAAGATAGTAGAGAACAATTTGAACTTAGAACTCACAAACGTTTGATAGATATTTTCAACCCTACTGCTCAAGCAGTTGATAGTCTTATGAAATTAGATTTGCCAGCAGGTGTTGATATTAACATCAAACTTTAATAAAATAGAGAAATAAATTTGGAGGTGAACTTTATCTATGAATAAAGCAATCATTGGAAAGAAAGTTGGCATGAGCCAAGTATTCAACGAGGATGGCAAAGTAATTCCAGTAACAGTTGTGGAAGCAGGTCCATGTCCAGTTGTACAAAAGAAAACAGTAGAAAAAGATGGTTATGAAGCAGTACAAGTTGCTTTCGGAACTATCAGCAGCAAAAATGTAAACAAGCCTATGGCTGGTCACTACAAAAAAGCAAATGTTGAACCAAAGAGAATTTTAAAAGAATTTAAATTTGAAAATTGTGCATCTTTTGAAATTGGTAGTGAAATCAAAGCGGACATTTTCGCAGTAGGCGACAGAGTAGATGTTTCAGGTACTTCTAAAGGTAAAGGGTTTAGCGGTACAATTAAAAGACATAACTTCCACATTGGTCCTATGGCACATGGTTCTGGATACCACAGAGGTGTTGGTTCTATGGGTTCTTGCTCAAGCCCATCAAGGGTTTTCAAAAACAAGAAAATGCCAGGTCAATATGGTAATACAAAATGTACAGTTCAAAACTTGCAAATTGTAAAAGTAGATGCAGAGCGTAATATTTTGCTAGTTAAGGGTGCTATCCCTGGTGCTAAGGGCGGAATTGTTATCGTTAAGCAATCTTGCAAAGGTTAATGGAGGGCTTAAAAATGGAAATGAAAGTTGTTAATAGCAGCGGTAAAAAAGTTGGTACAATTGAATTGGTTGCTGCAGTTTTTGAGCAAGAGTATAATGAGGCTCTAATCCATCAAGTTGTTGTTGCTCAACTAGCAAATAAAAGACAAGGTACTAAAAGTACTCTTACAAGGGCAGAGGTTCGCGGAGGCGGTATCAAACCTTGGAGACAAAAAGGTACTGGTAGAGCAAGACAAGGTAGCATTCGTGCTCCACAATGGATTAAAGGTGGTGTAGTATTTGCACCAAAGCCAAGAGACTTCAGTCAAAAGATAAATCAAAAAATGAAAGTTGCTGCTTTAAAGAGCGCTTTATCTGAAAAAGTTCGTGATAATGAAATTACTATTATCAATGAAGTTAAAGCAGAAAACGGCAAGACTAAAGAAATTGCAACAATTTTGAAAAATCTTAAAATGGACAAAAAGGTTCTTTTGGTAGTAGGTGAGCATGATGAACTAGTAATTAGAGCATGCCGCAATATTCAAAATGTAACTTTAATAAACGCATCATTAATCAATGTTTATGATGTTGTAGCAAATGCAAATTGCATTATGACACAAGATGCTGTTAAGAAAATTCAGGAGGTGTACGCATAATGAATGCTTATGATATCATTATTAGCCCTATCTTAACTGAAAAAAGTTATGAAGGCATTGAAGGAATGAAGTACACTTTTAAGGTGGACAAGAGAGCAACTAAATCAGACATTAAAAGAGCCGTTGAGGAAATTTTTGGTGTAAAAGTTGCAAAAGTAAATACAGTAAATTGTGATGGTAAAATTAAAAGAATGGGCAGAAGTGAAGGAAGAACACCATCTTTCAAAAAGGCTTATGTTCAACTTACAGCAGATAGCAAACGCATCGAGTTCTTCGATAGTTTGGCATAAGAGCGGAGGTAATTATAATGGCTATTAAAAGATTTAAACCAACTTCTCCAGCCCGTCGTTTTATGAGTGTTTCTGCTTTTGACGAGATTACAAGTACAAAACCAGAGAGAAGTTTGCTTGAAACTCAAAGCAAATCAGGCGGTAGAAATAACAATGGTAGAATCACTGTTAGACATATTGGCGGTGGTAATAGACAAAAATACAGAGTTATTGATTTTAAACGTAATAAAGATAATATTCCTGCAAAAGTTGCTGAAATTCAATATGACCCAAATCGTACAGCGAATATTGCATTACTACATTATGCAGATGGCGCTAAAGCATATATCTTAGCACCAGTTGGCTTGAACAAAGGTGATATTGTTATGAATGGTAGCAATGCAGAAATTAAAGTTGGTAACTGCTTACCAATTGAAAATATTCCAGTAGGTACTTTGTTGCACAATATAGAGTTGCACCCTGGCAAAGGCGGTCAAATCGCAAGAGCAGCAGGACAGGCAGCACAACTTATGGCAAAAGAAAATAAATATGCTATTTTAAGATTGCCATCAGGTGAAATGAGATATGTATTATTATCTTGTAGAGCAACAATTGGTCAAGTAGGTAATCTAGACCACGAAATCGTTAGTATCGGTAAAGCAGGTAGACATCGCCACATGGGTGTTAAACCAACAGTTCGTGGTGTTGTAATGAACCCTTGTGACCACCCTCACGGTGGTGGTGAAGGTAAATCACCTATCGGTATGCCTAGTCCAGTTACTCCTTGGGGTAAACCAGCACTTGGTTATAAGACTAGAAAGAAAAAGAACAGAACTAATAAGTTCATTATCAAACGTGTGAACTAATTGGAGGATATGAAATGAGTAGGTCAGTTAAAAAAGGTCCTTTCGTTGAGGAAAGGCTTATAAATAGAGTAATTGCTATGAACAATGAGAATAAAAAGTCTGTTATTAAGACTTGGTCAAGGTCATCAACTATATTCCCTGAAATGGTAGGTCACACTATCGCTGTTCATGATGGCAGAAAACATGTTCCTGTATATATTACTGAGGATATGGTAGGTTGCAAATTGGGCGAGTTCGCTCCAACTAGAACCTTTAAAGGTCATGCCGGTGGAAAAACTACCGGTGGTAGATAATTAGGAGGTAATTATAATGGCAACTAGAGTTAAAACTAAATCTGAAAATCGTGCTTTAAATGCTGATAAGCGTCCAAGAGCAGTTGCAAAGTATGTTAGAATTTCTCCTGATAAGGTTAGAATCGTACTTGATATTATTCGTGGTAAAAGTTATGTAGAGGCTATTGCTATTCTTAAAAACACAAGAAAAGCAGCATGTGAGCCACTTATCAAATTGGTAAATTCTGCTGCTGCAAATGCTGAGAATAACTTGAATATGAATAAAAATGACTTGTATATTGCAGAATGTTTTGCAAACGGTGGTCCAATTCTTAAAAGAGTTCAACCTCGTGCACAAGGTAGAGCATTCAGAATTAACAAGCGCACAAGTCACATTACTGTAATCCTAGATACAGTTACTGAGTAAGGAGGTATTCCATGGGACAAAAAGTTAATCCACACGGACTTAGAGTAGGTGTAATAAAAGGTTGGGATGCTCAATGGTATGCTGATAAAAAGAATTTTTCAGCAAATCTAATTGAGGACCAAAAGATTAGAAAATTTATTAAAAAGACATATTTTACAAGTGGTATCAGCAAAATTACTATTGAAAGAATACTTTCTAGTGCTGCAGATATCGTTATGGTAAATATTTATACATCTAAGCCAGGTGTACTTATCGGTAAAGGTGGCGAAGGTGTAAACCTAATGAAAGAGCAAATTAAGAAAATCGCTCCAGGTAAACAAATTAATATCAACATTTATGAAATTAATCGTCCTGATGTTGATGCACAATTGGTTGCTGAAAGCATTGCTGCACAACTTGAAAAAAGAGCGGCTTTCCGTCGTACTATGAAACAAGCAATTTCAAGAGCAATGAAAGGCGGTGCTAAAGGTATTAAAACTATGTGTTCTGGACGTCTAGACGGCGCAGAAATTGCAAGGTCAGAAAGTTATCATGAAGGAAGTATTCCGCTACAAACTTTAAGAGCAGATATTGACTATGCTACTGCTGAAGCACATACTACATTCGGTATTATCGGTGTTAAAGTATGGATTTATAAAGGCGAGGTATTAGGTCGCGGTATCAAAAAGGAAGGAGGTAAAGCGTAATGTTAATGCCTAAAAGAGTTAAAAGAAGACGTGTACACCGTGGTAGAATGAAAGGTGTTGCTAACAAAGGCAATCAAGTCGCTTACGGTGAGTATGGCTTAGTAAGTTTAGAGCCATCTTGGATTACCTCTAACCAAATAGAGGCTGCCCGTATCGCTATGACACGTTATGTAAAAAGAGGTGGTAAGGTATGGATTAATATCTTCCCTCACAAACCTATAACTAAAAAACCTGCTGAAACTCGTATGGGTTCAGGCAAAGGTTCTGTAGAGTATTGGGTTGCAGTTGTTAAACCAGGCCGTGTAATGTTTGAAATGTCTGGTGTACCTGAAGAAGTAGCAAGAGAGGCATTTAGACTTGCAAGTCATAAATTGCCTGTTAAGTGCAAATTCGTTAAAAAAGAAGAAGGCGGTGAGTGTTAATGAAGGCTAAAGAGTTATTTGATATGACAAACAAAGAATTAGAAGTAAAATTGGATTCTTTAAAACAAGAGTTGTTTAACCTTCGTTTTAAGCATGCTACCGGTCAACTTGAAAACGCTAATCAACTTAATGTTATTAAGAAAGATATCGCAAGAGTAAAGACTGTTCTTCGCCAGAGAGAATTGAATATCTCAACAGAGCCTAAGAGCAAATCTGCTAAAAAGGCTAAGTAATTGGAGGATAAGTAAATGGAAAGAAATCTTAGAAAGAGTAGAGTTGGCTTAGTTGTTAGCGACAAAATGGATAAAACCATTACAGTTGCAGTTATGCAAAAAGTTAAGCATCCTCTATATGGAAAAACTGTTAATAAAACTAAAAAGTTTATGGCACATGATGAGAATAATATGGCTGGTATCGGTGATAAAGTTCTTATCGTTGAAACTCGCCCTATGAGTAAAAACAAGCATTTCAGACTTGCTGAAATCATTGAGAAGGCTAAGTAAGGAGGTACTATATGATAATTCCAGAGAGTAAATTGAATGTCGCTGATAATACAGGCGCAAAAGAAATTAAATGTATCAGAGTACTTGGCGGTTCATTCCGTAGATATGGCAATATTGGTGATGTTATTGTTGCAAGTGTACAAACTGCCGCTCCAGGTGGTGTAGTAAAGAAAGGCGATGTTGTTAAAGCAGTAATCGTTAGAACTACTAAAGGTATCAGAAGAAGTGATGGTACTCACATTAGATTTGACGACAACGCAGCAGTTATCATTGATAACCAAAAGCAACCAAAAGGTTCTCGTATTTTTGGACCTATTGCTCGTGAACTTCGTGATAAAGACTATATGAGAATTATTTCTCTTGCACCAGAAGTGCTTTAATTGGAGGGAATATAATGAATAATTTACATGTTAAAAAAGGTGATATCGTTAAAGTTATTGCTGGTAAAGATAAAGGTAAATCAGGCTCTATTACTAAAGTTGACGTTGATAATGCAAGAGTAATGGTAGAAGGTTTAAACATTGCTACAAACTATGTAAAACCTCGTAACGCACAAGAAAAAGGCGGTATTGTTAAAAAAGAGGCTTTTATTGATGCAAGTAATGTTATGATTATTTGTCCAGAGTGCGGTATGGCAACTAAAGCAGGTCATAGAGTAGAAAATATTGACGGAAAAGATGTTAAAATCCGTTTTTGCAAAAAATGTAATGCTTCTTTAGAGCAAAAGGCTACTAAGGCTGTTAAAAAAGCAACTAAGAAGTCTACAACTGCTAAAAAGGCAACTAAAAAAGCGGCTGACACAGCAACTGCTGATAAGGCTGAATAATGGAGGATTAAACAGTGGCTAATCAAGTAAAAAACAGAGTTAGAGTTAATTATGAAGAAGTTGTAGTTCCTGCTTTAATCAAAAAGTTCGGCTACAAAAATGTTAACCAAGTACCAAAGTTAGAAAAAATCGTTTTAAATGCTGGTTTTGGTGACATTAAAGATAATGCAAAAAGTGTGCAAATTGCACTTGAAGAATTAAAGCAAATCACAGGTCAAGCCCCTATGGTAACTAAAGCAAAAAAGAGTGTTGCTAACTTTAAAGTTCGTGAAGGTATGACAATTGGTGCTAAAGTTACACTTAGAGCAACTAGAATGTATGAGTTCTTTGATAAATTCGTATCTGTTGCACTACCAAGAGTAAGAGACTTTAAAGGTATTCCTGCAAACTCTTTTGATGGTAGAGGTAACTACAATATGGGTGTTAAAGAGCAACTTATCTTCCCAGAAATCAGTTATGATAAAATTGAGAAGATTAGAGGTTTTGATGTTTGTTTTGTAACAACAGCACAAACAGATGCAGAGGCAAAAGAGTTATTAACTCTAATGGGTTTGCCTTTTGCTAAGTAAGGAGGATTGACAAATGGCAAAAAAGGCTATGATAAATAAGCAACAGCGTACACCTAAGTATTCTACAAGAGCATACACTCGTTGTAAGATTTGTGGAAGACCACACGCAGTTTTGAGAAAATACGGCATTTGTAGAATTTGCTTCAGAGAACTTGCTTACAAGGGCGAAATACCTGGCGTAAAGAAAGCAAGTTGGTAATAGGAGGAGATAGGATATGAATATAACAGACCCAATCGCTGATATGCTAACTCGTATACGTAACGGGTTGATTGCGAAAAAAGATGAAGTAAAAGTACCTGCTTCAAAAATTAAAACTAGTATCGCTCAAATTCTTTTGGATGAGGGTTATATTAAAGGTTATGAATTAGTTGAAGATGGAGTACAAAAGGATATAAAAGTAACTCTTAAGTATGGCCCTAGAGGTGAAAAGGTTATTACTAATATCAAAAGAATTAGTAAACCAGGTCTTAGAGTTTACTGCGAAGCAGACAAGTTACCTAAAGTTTTGGGTGGTTTAGGAATTGCTATAATTTCTACATCTCAAGGTGTTATGACTTGTAAAGAGGCTAGAGAAAAGCACATTGGTGGCGAAGTACTAGCATACATTTGGTAATAGGAGGGCGATATAATGTCAAGAATTGGTAGACTTCCTGTTGTAATTCCTGCTGGAGTTACAGTAAATGTTACTGCAGAAAATGTAGTTATAGTAAAAGGACCTCTAGGCGAATTAAGCCAAAAGGTTGATAAAAATATTAGTGTTGAAGTTAATGGTGCTGAGGTGCACGTAACTAGACATGATGAGCAAAAAGAGCATAAGGCAATGCATGGTTTATATCGTAAACTTATTGCTAATATGGTTGAAGGTGTAACTAAAGGCTTCCAAAAAGCACTTATTGTTAATGGTGTAGGTTACAAAGTTGTAAAACAAGGTAACAAAATCGTTATCAACTGCGGTTATTCTCATCCAGTTGAAGTTGTTGAGAGTGATGGAATTACTTTTGAAGTGCCAAATGCTAATGAAATCGTAGTAAAAGGCATCAGCCGTGAAAAAGTTGGTCAAGTTGCTGCTAATATCAAGGTTATTAAAGTGCCAGACCCTTATCATGTATATGGTATTCGTTATAAGGACGAGACTATTGCAAGAAAAGAAGCAAAGAAGAGCACTAAATAAGGAGAGTAGAAGATGATTAAGAAAATTGATAAAAACTCTATCAGACAAAAAAGACATATTAGAGTAAGAGGCAAAGTTTCAGGAACTGCTGAGCGCCCTCGCTTTAATGTATACAGAAGTACAAATAACATCTATGTTCAACTTATTGATGATGTTGCTGGTAATACTTTAGTTGCTTGTTCTACTTTGGATAAAGATGTTGCAAGCAAAGTTAAAGATATGACTAAGGTTGAGGCTGCTAAATTTATAGGCGAAACTGTTGCTAAAAAGGCATTGGACAAAGGTATCACTGAAGTTGTATTTGACAGAGGTGGATATTTGTATACTGGTCGTGTGCAAAGTGTTGCTGACGGTGCAAGAAGTGCCGGCTTAAAACTATAAGAGGAGGAAGACGATAATGGCTGAAAGAAATGAAAAGTCAGAAAAGAGAAGTAAATTCCAAAGAGAAGACGATGGAATGTTAAATAAACTTATCGCTGTTAACAGAGTTACTAAAGTTGTTAAAGGTGGTAGAACAATGCGTCTTTCTGCATTAGTTGCAGTTGGTGACGGTAATGGTAACGTTGGTATTGGTATGGGTAAGGCTGCAGAAGTGCCAGAGGCAATTAAAAAGGCTACTGCTGATGCTAAACGTAATATGATTAACGTAAAACTTGTTGGAACTACTATCCCTCACGAAGTTGTTGGTGAATATGGTAGTGGTAAAGTTGTAATGATGCCAGCAGAAGAAGGTACTGGTGTTATCGCTGGTGGTCCAGTTCGTTCTATACTAGAGGTTGTTGGTGTTAAAGATATCAGAACTAAGAGTATTGGTACAAATAATCCTATCAACTGTGTAAAAGCAGTTATGGAAGGACTAAAAAGTCTTAGAACTGCTGAACAAATTGCTAGTCTACGTGGTAAGACAGTTGAAGAAATTAAACGCTAACGGAGGGCAAAATAATGGCTAAACAATTAAAAATTACGCTTATTAAAAGCACTATCGGAAGCCTTAAAAAGCAAAAAGCAACTATTGAGGCATTAGGACTATCAAAAATCGGTTCTAGCAAAATTCACAACGATAATCCTTGTCTTCAAGGTCAAATCAAAGTTGTTAAACATTTGATTTCTATTGAAGAAGTTGAGGAAAAGAAGAGTGCAAAAAAAGCAAAAGCAACTAAGGCTGATGCTGAGGCACAAGGCTAAGCGGAGGTATTAAATGAATATTCAAAATTTGGCTCCTGCTCCAGGGGCAAAAACCGAGAGCAAAAGACTAGGCAGAGGTATTGGTTCTGGTAAAGGTAAGACTTCTGGTAAAGGTCATAAAGGTCAATGGGCTAGAAGCGGCGGCGGTGTTCGCCCTGGCTTTGAAGGCGGACAAATGCCTTTAATTCGCCGTATTCCTAAAAGAGGATTCACTAACATTTTTGCAAAAGAGTATTCTATTGTAAATGTTAAGGACTTAGAGAGATTTGAAGACGGTACTGTTGTAAATGCTGAACTTCTTTTAGAAGTAGGTGTTTTAAGCAAAGTAGAAAATTATGGTCTTAAAGTTTTGGGTGACGGAACTTTGACTAAAAAATTAACAGTTCAAGCAAAAAAATTCACTAAGTCAGCTGCAGAAATAATTGAAAAAGCAGGTGGCAAAGCAGAGGTGCTATAATGTTTAAAACCATAGCAAATGCTTTTAGAGATAAAGAAATTCGTAAAAGAATTCTTCTTACACTATTGATGCTTGCTATATTCAGACTAGGTGCGTTTATTCCCATTCCGGGTTTGGACGTAAATGCTATTAATAGCAATTCTAGTTTAGATGCTGGCAGTTTCTTTGGTATAATTGCAACTATTAATGGTACATTTGGTAGTCAAGGAACAATCTTTTCTTTGGGTATCATGCCTTTTATTAACTCATTTATCATTATGCAATTGATTACTATAATCATTCCTAAGTTAGAAAGAATGAGTAAAGAGGGCGAGGAAGGACGAAAGAAAATAACTCAAATTACACGTTACGTCGCTATAGGTTTGGCAGTTATTCAAGCATTTGGCTTTGTAATGAGTTGGGGTGATAATTTTGTTGGTTTATTTGGCAATGGTGTTGCAAATAAATGGCTTACAAGAATAATGACCGTTATTATTTTGACAGCGGGCTCTACATTTGTTATGTGGTTAGGCGAAAGAATTACTGAATATGGTATTGGTAATGGTACATCTTTGATAATTTTCATTGGTATTTTATCAGGTATTGGTAATTCAATTATTTCAGCCATCAAAACTATGGCTAGCCAAAGTGGCGATACATCTGCATTAATGGGTAGTATTTGGTACTTTATTGGTTTTATGGTATTTGTAGTATTGTTGTTCTTGTTTATTGTTTATGTTGATATGGCTGAAAGAAGAATTCCAGTTCGTTATGCTAAACAAGTTAAAGGCAACAAAATGTATGGTGGACAAACTTCTAACATTCCTATGAAAGTTAATGCATCAGGTGTTATGCCTATCATTTTTGCATCATCTTTCTTAATGTTCCCACAAATGATTGCTAGTTTCTGGCCAGATAGTGATTTTTATGGTTGGTATAGTAAATATCTTGGTGTAGGAAGTTGGGCTTATATAATTGTAATTACATTACTAATATTGTTCTTCTCATATTTCTATGCACAAATTCAATTTAATCCAATTGAAGTGTCAAAAAATATACAACAATATGGTGGATTTATTCCTGGTATAAGACCAGGTAAGCCAACAAGTGATTATCTTGCTAAAATTAATAACAGAATAACATTGTTTGGTGCAATATTCCTTGCAATTATTGCATTGATACCATCAGTTTTGGTAGCAGTTATCCCTACAGAATTAGGTTTGACAAATGCTTTTAGTGCAACAGGATTATTAATCGTAGTAAGTGTAGCACTTGAGACTAATAAACAATTAGAATCTCAGATAATGATGAAAACTTACAAAGGTTTCTTGAAATAAATTGTATTTTCAAAGTTGCTGTAAATTGAATATATTTTCAGCAACTGCGAATTTATTGTATTAGAGAATTTTTGTATATATTGATAAATATTTTATTTATTTAAAATTTATTTGTAATTTAAGAGGTAAATATGAAATTAATTTTACTTGGTGCTCCTGGTGCAGGCAAAGGTACACAAGCAACAAGAATAAGTGATAAATACAATTTGCCACATATTTCAACAGGTGATATTTTAAGAAAAAATATCAAAGAAGGTACAAAACTTGGCATAGAGGCTAAATCTTATATTGATGCTGGCAAGTTAGTTCCGGACGAAGTAGTAATTAATATTGTAAAAGACAGATTACAACAAGCAGACTGTAAAAATGGTTTTATTTTAGATGGTTTCCCAAGAACTTGCCCTCAAGCAGAGGCTTTGGATAAAGTAACTAAAATTGATGCAGTTATTAACATTGCAGTTGACCCCGCATTAATAGTAAATCGTATTACAGGAAGAAGAATGTGTGCTTGTGGTGAGAGTTATCATATTAGTATGGGAATTGGTGATACTTGCCCAAAATGCGGTAGTAAACTTTATCAACGTGATGATGATAAGGAAGAAACAGTTAAAGAACGTATGCAAGTATACGAAAATCAAACTGCACCACTTATTGATTACTATACAGCAAAAGGCTTAGTAGTTGATGTGGATGGTGGCAAACCATTGAATGAAGTTTTTGAACAGATTTCCAAGGTGATTAATGATTACAATAAAAAGTGATAGTGAAGTACAACTTATGCGTGAGGCAGGCAAAATTTTAGGGGATACTTTAAAAATGCTTGCAGAACATATCAAAGTTGGAGTCACTACAAAAGAATTGGATAAATTAGCACATGATTATATAATAAGTCGAGGTGCAAAACCTTCTTTTTTGGGGTATGGTGGATTTCCCGCATCAATTTGTGCAAGTGTAAACGAGCAAGTGATACATGGTATCCCATCTTCAAGAAAATTGGCTGAAGGCGACATTATTGGTATAGATTGTGGTGTTATTTATAAAGGTTGGCAAAGCGATGCAGCAAGAACATTTGCTGTTGGAAAGATATCTGAAAAGCATAAAAAACTTATTGAGGTAACTGAACAGAGTTTTTTTGAGGCTATGAAAGTTATTCGCGAAGGTGCAAGGCTTGGAGATATTGGCAGTGCCATACAAAATTTTGCAGAAAGTAATGGCTTTTCAGTAGTAAGAGATTTTGTAGGTCACGGCATTGGTAACAAAATGCATGAGGACCCTCAAATACCAAACTATGGAAAGGCAGGAAAAGGTCTTAGATTAAAGCGAAATATGACGCTTGCTATAGAACCAATGATAAACGAAGGGACTTATGAAGTTTCCGCACTTGATGATGGATGGACAGTAGTTACTGACGATGATGGGTATTCAGCACATTATGAAAATACTGTTCTTGTAACCGAAGATGGTTATGAAATATTGTCCTTATAGGAGTTGTTATGCAAAACAATATCAAAGTCGGTTCAGTGGTATTGTCTACTGCAGGACATGACAGTGGCAATTATTTTGTAGTAGTTGAGTTGGAAAATGCGGAGTTTGTTAAGATTTGTGATGGAAAAAACAGACCTTTAGAAAAACCTAAACGCAAAAAAATCAAGCATATTAAAGATACATATTTGGTGCTTGAGGATATTGCGGATAAAATAATATCAAACAAAGTGATTCACAACAAAAACATTCAAACGGCACTTAAAGAAGTGCTAAAAAAATAATGGAGGGTATTATGTCTAAGGAAGATGTAATAGAGGCCGAAGGTAAAGTAGTTGAAGTATTGCCAAATACAAATTTTAAGGTTGAACTTACAAATGGATTTGTTATTACAACTTATTTGTCTGGTAAACTTAGAAAAAACTATATTAAAATATTGGAAGGCGATACAGTAAAAGTGGAACTTAGTCCGTACGATTTGACAAAAGGTAGAATAGTATGGCGTAATAAGAATTAGTTGGAGGATAAAACAATGAAAGTTAGACCATCAGTTAAGCCAATGTGCGACAAATGCAGAGTAATCAAAAGAAATGGTCAAGTTATGGTTATTTGCAGCAAATATAAGAAACATAAACAAAAACAAGGTTAATTTTTTGTAAAAATTACCTAAATTTTGCTTGATTAATTATTGCGAGTATGATATAATAAATACTTGCAATAGTGCTTTATAATGTTAATTTTACGTGTGAAAGGAGCGGCTGAAGAGATGTCTCATTCCAAATTATCAGACATGCTTTTCTCCTTATAGTACGTTAAATAAAGTATTATACAATATTTATAATTTAATTTGGAGGGTAGTTGAATGGCTCGTATTGCAGGCGTAGATTTGCCGCGTGAAAAAAGAGTTGAAATCGGTCTTACTTATATCTATGGTATAGGTAGAGTTACTTCTAACAAAATTTTGGCTGCTTCTGGCATTAATCCAGACAAAAGAGTTAAAGATTTAACAGAAGAAGAAGTAAGTGCGATTCGTGATTACATTGAAAAGAACCTTACTGTTGAAGGTGATTTAAGAAGAGAAGTAAAATTGAACATTAAGCGACTAATGGAAATTGGTTGCTATCGTGGTGTTAGACACCGTAAAGGTTTACCAGTTCGTGGACAAAGTACTAAGCAAAATGCTCGTACTCGTAAAGGTCCTAAGAAGACTGTTAGCCGTAAGAAGAAATAAGGAGGTAATGAGAAATGGCTGCTAATAAAAAGGCTGTAAGAAAAAGACGTGACGTAAAGCGCGTAGACAAAGGTCGTTGTTATATTCAATCATCTTTTAACAATACTCTTGTTACCTTTACTGATGAAAAAGGAAATACAATTTCTTGGTCAAGTTCTGGCAAGTTGGGTCTAAGAGGCTCAAAGAAGAGCACTCCATTTGCTGCGCAAATGGTTGCAGAAGATGCTGCTAAAATTGCTAAAGATTTGACAGGTTTAAAGAGTGTTGAAGTATATGTAAAAGGTCCGGGTGCAGGACGTGAGTCTGCTATTCGTGCTTTGCAAGTTGTGGACATTGCTGTTACAATGATTAAAGATGTTTCACCTATTCCACACAATGGATGCCGTCCACCAAAACGCAGAAGATTATAGGAGGTAGAGAAATGGCTAAATATACAGGTGCTGACTGCCGTTTGTGCAGAAGAGAAGGATGCAAATTATATCTTAAAGGTGATAAATGTTATTCTGATAAATGTGCTGTTGTGAAGCGTCCTACCGCTCCAGGTCAACATGGTACTGCAAGAAAGAAACCTACAGGATATAGTGTACAATTACGTGAAAAACAAAAAACTAAAAGAATTTATGGCTTATGTGAAAAGCAATTTAGAGGCTATTATGATATGGCTGAAAAAATGCGTGGTGTAACTGGTGACAATATGTTGGTTCTTCTTGAGAGAAGACTTGATAATGTTGTTTTCAGATTAGGACTTGGCTTGAGCCGTGCTCATGCAAGACAAATCGTTAACCATGGTCATATTACTGTTAATGGTTCAAGGGTTAACATTCCATCTTATTTAGTTAAAGCAGGAGATATTATTGCTGTTAAAGAAAACAAGGTAGATAAAACTTTATTTGCTGACATTAAAGCAGGTAAGACAGAAAATTTACCAAGTTGGTTAGAGTTTGATAATGCAACTTTAACTGGTAAAGTATTAGAACTTCCTACAAGAGAAGGTCTAGACATTGCTATAGAAGAACACTTAATTGTTGAGTTGTATTCTAAGTAAGATTAAATCCAAAATAGGAGGATGATTTAATGATAGAAATTACTAAGCCGAAGATTGAAGTAGATAGTCTTAATGCTAAAGAGGCACGTTTTGTCGTAGAGCCTCTTGAGAGAAGTTTTGGAACTACATTAGGCAATGCACTTCGTCGTGTGCTTTTGGGCTCACTTCCTGGTGCTGCACCAGTTGGAGTTCGTATTGATGGCGTAAAACACGAGTTTTCTACTATCCCAGGTGTAAAAGAAGATGTTTCAGAGATTATTTTAAACATCAAAGGACTTGCTATTAAGGCTCATACAGAAGACAAAGATTTCAAACAATTAATGTATATTAAAAAGGATACTGCAGGTATTGTTACTGCTGGAGATATCGAGCATAGTTCAGATATTGATATTTTAAATCCTGATATGTATATTTGCACATTAGAAAATGGCGCAAAATTGAATATGGAAATTAATGTTGGAGTTGGTAGAGGTTATGTTTCTGCTAACATGAATAAAGATGAGGAGCAACCTTTAGGTTACATACCTGTTGATTCTATCTATACTCCTGTTGAAAGAGCAAGTTATTTTGTTGAACCAGCACGTGTTGGACAAGATATAAACTATGATAAATTGACAATAGATGTGGTTACTGATGGTACTGCATCACCTCATGAAGTTATTAGTTTGAGTGCTAAAATCATTAATGATTTATTAGGTTTGTTTATTGGTCTTGTAGATAATATGGCTGATAAAAATCTTTTAAAACAAGATGACGAAAAGCAAACAAAAGTATTAGAAATGGCTATTGATGATTTGGATTTGTCAGTAAGGTCATACAACTGCTTAAAGAGAGCGGGTATCAATACTGTTCAAGACTTAATTCAAAAGTCAGAGGACGATATGCTTAAGGTTAGAAACCTAGGTAAGAAATCACTTGACGAAGTTATGAAGAAAATTCACGAATTAGGATTTGAACTACAAAGTAAGGACGAGTAAGGAGATAAAAAAATGGCAAGAAAACTAGGAAAACGTACTGACCAAAGAATGCACATGTTGCGTAACCAAGTTTCTGAATTATTATGGTATGGTCGTATTGAGACTACTGTAGATAGAGCAAAGGAAGTTAAAAGACTTGCAGAAAAAATGGTTACTCTAGGCATTAAGAGTTATGATGATATAGTTACTACTACTAAGACTAAAACTGATGCTAAGGGCGAAAAAGTTGCTGTTGAATTTAAAAATGATGGCAAAAAGAAATTGAATGCTAGAAGACAAATGATGTCTTTCTTGCGTGATATTCAAGAGCCTCAAGGCGCTAAAGAGTCTAAAACTGCTTATAAAGAGAGAACTCGTGATATTAAACACCCACTAATTGAAAAAGTGTTTAATGAGTATGCTCCAAAATATGTAGGAAGAAAAGAAGAGTTAGGTCAAGGCGGTGGCTATACTAGAATTATTAAACTAGGTGCTAGACGTGGCGATGCTGCAGAAATGGTTATTATAGAAATGGTATAATAATTAATATTAAATAATGTTATTAAGCAAATAGCAGGATTATTCCTGCTATTGTCTTTTATTTAATAATATATTTTAAATTAATATGCACCTACAAAAGCAAAACATATATTAATAAAAATTATTTGGCAAAATTAATTAAAAATTATAACTTTTTTTTCATCTGTTTTATCTCATATTGTAGAGCAAACAATTTATGTAAAAGAAAAATAGTTGCTTTAGTTTAAAATTTATAAAAATACCCTACGAAAATCGTTATTATTTTTAAAGTAATAAGTTGTTTTTGTTTGTATTAAAAAATATTGCATTTTTTTATTAAAAGTATTATACTATGTATGATAAAATTATATAAAAATACATTTTCACTTTTAAAATAAATTTTGCGTATTATGTTTTGAGGATATTTAATAATTAATATTCTTTATGGTACATAGTTGTTTGTTGCAAAAACTTTATTTAAAGGTAAAATGTTTTATAAATTACATTGCAATAAACAACAAATTCATAAATAAATTGCTGTTTTTGCATAATAAATATTTACGGAGGACAAATAGTGCAAGACAGTAATTGGAGTAATAAAAAAATGAATAACAATTATAATAGACTACTTATTGCTAGTTGCACTGCTAATGCTAGTCAGGCTATTTATGCAAATATGACGGCTTTGCTAATGGTGCCGTTTATGAGTTTATATGGCTTAACATTAGGGCAAATGGGGATTTTAGTAGGTATAAACTTTGGTACTCAAATTTTGGCAGATGTTTTGCTTACATTTATTATTGATAAAGTCAAATACAAAAATTTAGTTTATATCGCTAATTTATTAGGCTTTATTGGAATGATTTTATATTGTATGTCTCCAAAAATTATGCCTGCAAATCCGTTTATTCCTTTTGTATTTTCTACTATAATTTTTTCTTTTGCTAGCGGTATGCTTGAGGTAGTACTTAGTCCTATTGTGGATACTATACCTGATACATTTAAAAATAAAAAAGCGGCTATGAGTTTATTACATTCTTTTTATGCTTGGTGGCAAGCAGTAAGCATTGTAATTATCGCTTTATGTTTAAACTTTCTTGGTGCTGAAAACTGGATGTATATTATAGGCTGTTTATCAATTGTGCCTGTGCTAAATACTTTGCAGTTTGTCCCAGTAAAAATAGTTGAGGAAAGAAGTAGCCAAGGCAAAAATACTTCATCTATCAAAGTTGCAAAATCACCAATATATATTTTGTGTTGTATTGCAATTGTTGTAGGTGCAGGTGTGGAAATTATAATGAACCAATATGTATCTACTTTTTGCGAACTAAACCTTGGTGTAAGCAAATTAATGTCTGACATGATAGGAATGTTATTGTTTGCAGTAATGTTAGGTACTGGTAGGTTGATATTTGGCTTTTTTGGTCATAAAATCAATTTGAATATGGTGCTTATAATATCTTGTTTGCTTGCAGGTGTAGCATATTTATTGATAGGATTAGAAATAAATACTATATTGTCATTAGTGTTGTGCATATTAGTAGGGTTATTTAGCAGTATGTGTTGGCCAGGAGTTATATCTATTGCAGGTGAGGCTTTTCCTAAAGCGGGTGCATGGATATTCAGTACACTTGCTATTTTTGGTGACATAGGTGCATCTATGTTTGGCGCAATAGCAGGAAATATTGCAGATAGTCTATCACTATCAAAAATGTTTTTAATTATTTCATGCTTACCATTTTTGTGCAGTATCTGCCATATAGCAATATATGGTCTAATAAAAAGAAATAAGAAAAACTTGCAAAATAGTGATACACAAGTTAATAAATCTCTTTATTAAACAGATTTTATTAAAAAATTATCCAAAATTTAAAACAAGGTTAAAATTTTAGCCTTGTTTATTCTTTTGCATTACAATATAACGATAAATTATTTTAATCAATATTGACAACTAAAAATTTTTTTGATAAAATATATTAATATATTTTTAGAAGAAATCTAATATTGTAGGAGTATACTATGGATTATAAAAAATACAGACGCGGTTATTTTATGCCGCAAGGTAACAATAGTAGTTGGGTGGACAAAGAGTATTTGGACAAAGCACCTATATGGTGTAGTGTTGATTTGCGTGATGGTAATCAAGCATTAATTACACCTATGAATCTAGAGCAAAAATTAGAATTTTTTAAGATACTCTGCAATATTGGTTTTAAGGAAATTGAAGTTGGATTTCCTGCTGCATCTCAAACAGAATTTGATTTTATTCGTACTTTAATTGAAAAAAACTTAATACCTGATGATGTAACTATTCAGGTGTTGACACAGGCAAGACCGCACATTATTGACAAAACTTTTGAAGCACTAAAGGGTGCGAAAAGTGTAATTTGTCATCTTTATAATAGTACTTCAGTTGCACAAAGGGAGCAAGTTTTTAAAAAATCCAAGCAAGAGATTATTGATTTAGCGGTAAGTGGTGCTAGTTATGCAGTAAATCTTGCTAAAAACTTTGATGGCAAAGTAACTTTTGAATATTCGCCAGAAAGTTTTTCTGGTACAGAGCCTGAATATGCGTTGGAAGTTATAAATAGTGTGTTAGAAGTATTTAAACCTACTAAAACTAATAAAGTTATAATAAATTTACCAGTTACTGTTGAGTTGAGTTTGCCACATATTTACGCAAAACAAGTAGAGTATATTAGCAAAAATATGAATTATCGTGAAAATGTAATTATATCTTTGCATCCTCACAATGATAGAGGTACAGCAATTGCGGATGGTGAATTAGGTTTGCTTGCTGGTGGAGATAGAATAGAAGGCACATTGTTTGGTAATGGTGAAAGAACAGGTAATGGTGACATAATTACTTTTGCTATGAATTTGTATTCACATGGCATAGACCCAAAATTGAATTTTGATAATATGCCAGAAATTATTAAGTTGTATGAAAAATTAACACAAATGAAAGTTCCTCCAAGACAGCCGTATGTTGGAGAATTAGTTTATGCTGCGTTTAGCGGCTCACATCAAGATGCTATTGCAAAAGGTATGGCATACAGGGCAAGTGGTATGGCAGATTATTGGAATGTGCCTTATCTTGCAATTGACCCTAAGGATGTTGGCAAAGAGTATATGGCAGATGTTATACGTATAAATAGTCAGTCTGGCAAAGGCGGTGTAAGTTATTTGCTTGAGAGTGTATATGGCTATGAAATACCTATTGGTATGCGTGAGGAATTAGGATATACAGTAAAAGGCTTTAGTGATAATTTGCATAAAGAATTACAAAATGATGAAGTTTTGGATATTTTTAAAAATGCTTATATTAATTTGGATAATCCTATAAAACTTAATGATTATAGTTTTAACAAAAATAAAGATAATTACAATGTTATATTGGAAGTACAAAAAGGTGGAACTATAAGAAGATTAAGTGGCAAGGGTAATGGTATGTTGGATAGTGTTTCAAATGCAATTAAGCATGGACTTGGTTATCATTACATTTTAACAGATTATAAAGAGCACGCAAAGGAAGTTGGTTCTAACTCGCTTGCTATCTCTTATGTAAGTATTACAATTGGAGATAAAAAGATATGGGGTGTTGGTGAGGATGAAGATATTGCAAGTTCATCTATCAAGGCTTTGCTATCTGCAATTAATAGACAATTTAAGGAGGTATAATTATGGCAATGACAATGACAGAAAAAATTATTGCTAAACATTGTGGTTTGGAAAGTGTGCAGCCTGGCATGCTTGTTATGGCAAACTTGGATATGATTTTAGCAAATGATATTACTGCACCTCTTGCTATTGACGAATTTGAAAAAGCAGAATTTAATAAAGTTTTTGACAAGGAAAAAATTGCTTTGATTATGGACCATTTTGTACCTTGCAAAGATATAAAATCTGCTATTCAGGTGCAAAAAACTAAAAATTTTGCGTCAAAAATCGGTATTAAACACTTTTATGATATTGGGGAATCAGGTATAGAACATGCTTTTTTGCCAGAAAAAGGTTTGGTTAAAGCGGGTGATATGATTATTGGTGCGGATTCTCATACTTGTACTTATGGTGCGCTTGGTGCATTTTCTAGTGGTGTTGGCTCAACTGATTTTGCTGTTGCAATGGTAACAGGACAAAGTTGGTTTAAAGTGCCAAAGAGTATTAAGTTTGAAATTATCGGCAAGCCTAAAAAAGGTATTACAGGTAAAGAAGTTATTTTGTACATTATTGGCAAAATTGGTGTGGAAGGTGCAAGATATTGTAGCATGGAGTTTGTTGGCAGTGGACTAAAATATCTTAATATGGCAGACAGATTTACCATTGCTAATATGGCGGTTGAAGCGGGTGCTAAAAACGGAATTTTTGCAGTAGACAAAATTACAGAAAAATATTTAAAAGAGCATTGCGATAAAGAATATACTGTTGAAGTTGCAGATGATGATGCGGAATATTATAAGACATATACTATTGATTTGTCAGAAATAGATTATTGTGTTGCTTTTCCTCATTTGCCTGAAAATGTTAAAACTCCAAACGAGTGGGGCATCATTCCTATCACACAAGTTGTAATAGGTTCTTGTACTAATGGTAGATATGAGGATATGTGCATAGCAGCGGAAATTTTAAAAGGTAGAAAAGTTGCGAAAGGCTTAAAGTGTATAATCATTCCGGCAACACAAGATATTTATTTAAAATGTATAAAAAATGGTTTGGCAGAAATATTTATAAAGGCGGGGGCTATTATTAGTACTCCAACTTGTGGACCTTGTCTTGGTGGACACATGGGCATACTTGCAGATGGTGAAAGTTGTGTGTCAACTACTAACAGGAACTTTATAGGTAGAATGGGGCATATTAATAGTAAAATTTATCTTGCTAGTCCAAGTGTGGCAGCAGCAAGTAGTATTTTGGGCAGACTAGCGACCCCAGAGGAGGTTTGATATGTTTTTAGAAGGTAAAGTTTTTAAGTTTGGTGATAATGTAGATACAGACGTAATTATTCCTGCAAGATATCTTAACACACAGGACCATAAGGAACTTGCAAACCATTGTATGGAAGATATTGACAAGGATTTTGCAAAAAATGTTAAGTCTGGTGATATTATAGTCGGCGGCAACAATTTTGGTTGTGGCTCTTCAAGAGAGCACGCACCTATTGCTATAAAGGCAAGTGGGGTAAGTATAGTTATTGCAAAATCATTTGCAAGGATTTTTTATAGAAATAGTATTAATATTGGTCTTGCTATTTTGGAGTGTGATATGGCAGATAAAATTAATGCAGATGATATTGTGAGTGTTGATTTGGATAAAGGAATTATTACTAATAAAACTCAGAATTGGACTACAGAAGTAGTACCTTTTCCAGAATTTATTCAAAACATTATAAAAAATAATGGCTATATTAATAGTATAAAAAATAGTTGTAAGTGAGGTATATTTTATGGTAAAAAATATATGCGTTATTGAAGGCGATGGAATAGGCCCTGAAGTTATGGCAGAGGCTATTAAGGTATTAAACACAGTAGCAGAAAAATATAATCATAAATTTGTATATCATTATTGTTTAGCAGGTGGTGCTGCAATTGACAAAACTGGTAAATGCCTGCCACAAGAAACTTTAGATAAGGTGCTTTCTGCTGATAGTACTCTATTAGGTGCAGTTGGTGGACCAAAATGGGATAATGAATCCCCTGAAAATAGACCAGAAAAAGCCTTGTTAGGTATTAGAAAAGCAATGCAAGTTTATGCAAATCTTCGCCCACAAAAATTGTTTAAAGAACTGGATAGCCCATTAAAGGCAAACATAGTTGGCAGTGGTATTGATATTATGATAGTACGTGAACTTGTAAGCGGTGTTTATTTTGGGCAGCATAGCGAAAGTGTAGAAAATACTGAGAAAACTGCAACTGATATAATGAAATATACAGAAAATGAAATTAAAAGAGTTGCAAAAGTCGCTTTTGAGTTATCTTTAAAAAGAAGTGGCAATTTATTGTTAGTGGATAAAGCAAATGTCCTAGCAACTTCTAAATTGTGGAGAAAAGTTGTTGGTGATATGGCAAAATCTTATCCTAATGTAAATGTATCTTATATGTATGTGGATAATTGTGCGATGCAACTTATCAAAAACCCATCAAAAATCGATGTTATTTTAACAGAAAATATGTTTGGGGATATTTTAAGTGATGAGGCGAGTGCTATAGTAGGCTCTATAGGAATGGCGGGTTCTTGTTCTATTGGTGATGGTAGCAGAGGCTTTTATGAAGCAATACATGGTTCTGCGCCTGACATTGCAGGCAAAGATATTGCAAATCCTATAGGAATGATAAGTAGTGCCTCAATGATGTTAAAAAATTCGTTTGGAATGTTTGATGAGGCAAAAAGTATAGAAAGAGCAATTGAACTATTTATACAAAATGGCTATCGCACACAGGATATTATGCAACCAGATAAAAAACTGGTTAAGTGTAGCGAGGTTGGCGATATTATTTGTAGTTATATTATCGGAAGAAGTTGATGTCAAGCGACACGAAGTGGCATTTGACAGCAACTGATGTTAATTCATACTGGAAGCACTTGCAATTTGCAAGTTTATTGCGTTAGCAATATAAAATTTTAATTTAATTAAAATTTACTTTCTATAGTTTATATTATGTAGTCAAATTATGTCTTTTATTAATTTGTTGTATTATTAAAATGCCTAATTTTTACAGATATAAAGCATAAGTTTTATATGTGACTTGACATTGTTTTCTTAAAAGTGATAAAATATAAATAATAAAGTTCATAGTAAATATGAGTAGGTAAGTTATGAAAAAGAAAATAGTTTGTATATTGGTTGTAGTGTTTTTGCTTATAAGTTTAGTAAGTCTTACTGCATGTGATATTTTTAGAATACCTATAACAGGTGATGAAAATACTATCAATAAAGAAAATGAAGGGCTAGATAATAAGCAAGATAAATTTGAAGAGGCTAATAAAACTCAACAAGCAGAGTTAACATTAGATGTTAATGGTAAGACTTTTGTTTTTGATACTGCGGCTATTCAATATACTGCAATGTTGTATCCTGATTTGGGAAGTGTTGCAACTGAAGAAGATGAAGAAGTATACGAAGATTTATCTTTGCCATCAATGGAGGAAATGCAACTTTATATAAATGAAGTTTATTCTGAATATTATGGTTCAAAATTAATTTTTAAAAATGGTATTGTAAAGCAAGAATTTTTGAGCGGTGTAACAAACGAATATAATTTTAAACAAAAAATATCAATATTTGATGAAGATGTTTCTGGTATATACATAGGCTACTATGAAGAGGGGCAATTTGTTTATACTATAGAGGGTAGTGCAAGTGTAAACACAGTGCTTTTACAAATGGTGCTTGATGAAACATTTATAGTATATTT
Source organism: uncultured Christensenella sp. (assembly GCA_910577795.1). Lineage (GTDB taxonomy): Bacteria > Bacillota > Clostridia > Christensenellales > UBA3700 > MGBC100798. Next base: position 21,310 of record CAJTNW010000006.1, on the reverse strand, counting down.
GCAGTTTGTATTAGTTTGATAAAACAATAAGGATATGAAAAATTCATATCCTTATTTTAATGCTATTCATAACATTCAATTTCCATAGAGTCATACTCAAAACTTTCAATAAAATCGTCTGGTTTAAAGCGGTGAGTATTAAATTCCTTAAAATGCCTAAAGTGTATCATCATAGTAACTGGAGAGGATACATCTAATTGTTCCGCAACTTTTCGCAACATATTTTCATAACTATCAAAAGTCAAAGGCATATTGTCGTTATACAATGTGTCTTTAACATTTTTTCCGTCAATTAAAAGTTTTGCCCAAATTTTCATATTTTACCTTTACATTAAAAATTAAATTTATATATCAATATATATTGTAAATAAAAAGGTTGTTTTTATACAACCTTATACTGCTATGTAATAAATAAAAGTACCTAAAAATCCTAATGAAGCAATGCCATATAAAATAGAATATTTAAAAGAAGATTTACTTTGATGTAGGCAGTCTTTACAACTACAACTTTTACTTATTATTTTGCTTCTAATAAAATTGCTTATTGCAAGAGCAATTAGTCCTATTGCTAAAAGTAAAAAACTAAGTGGCTGACGTACTTTACCAATATTAAATAATGATATTACAATTGCTGCAAGAATAAAAGGTATACATATAAAAGAAAGGTTTTTTAGTTTTTCATCTTTTTTGCGGTCAAGTGTGCAATGTTTATTTTCATTACTATTGTTTGCAATTACTTCTTCAGTAGCATCTCTTTGTATGTTTTCAATATCTACTTGTTTATTTATACTATGCTCTTTTATATCTTCATTGCTTATATTATTTATTGTGTTCAGGTCAGGTTCTTCTTTAATAGTTTGATTTTCTGGTTGAAAATCGGAACTATTTGTTTTATTATCAGGTATATTCTGATTATTTATACTCATATTATATATCCTTATTAGTTTTTCAAACTATGAAGTGGAGCAGGTATTCTGCCACCTCTTTTTATAAATTTTAAAGGTGAATTTTTGTTTACTGCAATAATAGGAGCATGCCCTAATAGTCCGCCAAACTCTGCATAATCGCCAACACCTTTTCCAATAACAGGAATAACTCTAACAGCAGTTGTCTTCATATTTACCATACCAATTGCAGACTCATCTGCAATAATACCACTAATAACTTCTGCAGGTGTATCGCCAGGGATAGCAATCATATCAAGTCCAACAGAGCATACACAAGTCATGGCTTCAAGTTTTTCTATATTAAGGTCGCCGCACTCAGTTGCACGTATCATACCAGCATCTTCGCTTACTGGAATAAATGCACCAGACAGACCGCCTACAGCAGAACTTGCCATTATGCCACCTTTTTTAACAGCATCATTTAGCATAGCAAGACAAGCAGTAGTACCACATGCACCAACACTTTCAAGACCAATTTCCTCTAATATATGGGCAACACTATCACCCATAACAGGAGTAGGGGCAAGAGACAAATCCACTATACCGCAGTTAACTCCTAAACGTTTTGCAGTCTCCTTGCAAACAAGAGAACCCACACGAGTAATTTTAAAAGCAGTTTCTTTGATTTTTTCTGCAACTTGAATAAGGTCACCATCAACACTCTCTAGTGCGTGCTTTACAACACCGGGACCACTAACACCAACATTTAATGTCAAATCATTTTCGCCAACACCATGAAAAGCACCAGCCATAAATGGATTATCTTCAACAGCATTGCAAAATACTACAAGTTTAGCACAAGCAAGACTATCTTTATCAGCAGTTTTTTCCGCACATTCACGAATAATCTTTCCCATTAAAGCAACGGCATCCATATTGATACCAGTTTTTGTTGAACCAACATTTACAGAAGAGCAAACCTTGCCTGTAGTAGCAAGTGCTTCAGGTATAGACATTATAAATTGTTTTTCGTACTCAGTCATGCCTTTGTGAACCAAAGCAGAGTAACCACCTAAAAAGTCAATACCAATTTCGTTTGCGGCTTTGTCTAAAGCGCGTATAACTTCTAAATGACCACCATTGTTTGCAGTAATAAGACTAACTGGTGTAACACTTACACGTTTATTAACAATAGGAATACCTAGTTCTGCACTTAAATCGTTTGCAGTTTTAACTAGATTTTTTGCTGACTTTGTAATTTTATCATACACTTTTTCGGCAGTGCGTTTTGCACTATCAGAACAGCAGTCTAATAGTGAAATACCAAGGGTAGTAGTACGCACATCCAAATGTTGCTGATTTATCATTTGAATAGTTTCAAAAATTTCTTTATTATTAATCATTTTGATACCTCTTATTAAAGTTTGTGCATCGCATTAAAAATATCTTCGTGTTGAACGCGAATTATAACACCAAGTTCTTCACCTGTTTTTGTTAAAATTTCACCAAGTTTAGTAACATCACTATTTGCACTGATAGATACCATCATAATCATAGTAAAATAATCTTGCATAATAGTTTGAGAGATATCCTCAATATTAATATCATTTTCGTATAAAATATTGCTAACTTTTGCAATAATACCTTTTTTGTCTTTACCAATTACTGAAACAATTGCTTTCATAATGACCTCTTTTGATTTTATAATGAGTTGTAATTATTGTATCATATATTAAGAATAAAAACAAGAGTATTAATAATAAATTTTATTTTTGAGTGTATAATTTAGCAAAATCCACAGATAATAATGTTGTAACAATGTTACAAGGAGGAAAAAATGATTACAGTAATAGCAATGATATTAATGATTCTTGGTGCGTTTAACTGGTTTTCAGTTGGTGTATTTGATTTTAACTTTATTAACTGGATTTTCACATCAAACGCGTATATCGGTGCAAGAATTTTGTATGGTATCGTAGGTGTTGCAGGTTTATGGTTAGTATTTTATCTTGCATATAACAAATTCAGTGGTAGAAGAATTAATGCCCCTGAAAGTGTTATGGGCAGAGACCGCCATGAGAGCAACGAAGTGTCAAGTTCTGAAGAGTTTTAATAAATAATTATAAAATACAAATATCTTCAGATATTTCCTATTAACTAATATTATTAATTGGAAAATTGACATTTGATTTTATACCGACAAAGGGTAATACCTTTGTCGGAATTTTTTTATACGTACTACTTGATAAAAAATATTTTTTATGATAAAATGTTTGTAGGTTATAAAAAAGGATAAAAGCAATGGATATTAAATGCAAAAATTGCGGTCAAATGATTGACGAAAATGACAAATATTGTAAATATTGTGGATATTTGATACCGCAAAAAGAGGAAGAAATTCCTCTTAGTAGGCAAGCACTAGATGACAAAGTTCAAGAGTTAAAAGCAACTATTTATGAGGAAGATATAGTAGATAGCAAACTATGGCCTTTAGAAGATTTAAAAGTTAAAAGAGAAGGTGATAGAAACTCCTTATATTCTAAAAGCATAATGTATACTATTTTATCATTTTTGTTAGCAATTGTTTTTTTAGTAGGTGCTATTATTGCAAAAGTTTTAATACCTATTGATATAGTTGCTTTTATTTGTTTGTTTATTTTTATGCTTGCAATGTTAACTTGCTTTGGTTTTACACTAGAGAGATATTATAACTCTCAAGGTATAAAAAGGTTGCAAGATAATCAAATTTCTATAAGAAAATATGGTTTTAAAAAACCTGCAGAAGTTTTGATAGACGGACACGTTTTTGAAATTATAATAGATAAGCCTTGCCCAATTTGCGAAGGGGATATCATAGGGGATTTGCATATTGAAAAAATAGAAAAAAAAGTTGTAGTTGTTTGTAATATAAACAGAAAACATATTTATAGCATAGATGAAATGCAATTTGTAACTGCCTTAAAAACTGGTAAAATAGAAATTGTAAATAACAAATAATTGCATGTAAAATTAAAATATATTATCAAAAATCGGTACTAAAATTAAAAAATCACCTTGTTATAGGTGATTTTTTTTACTATTACACTAAATGTATTACAATACTTTTTTGCTTGCAGATAGGTATGCCATTTTAACAATTTAAATAATAATAAATTATTTTATGCTTAAATGATTTTGCATAACAGGCAGCCTACAATTGCGCCAATTATTGTGCTGAATATTGATACTGGAATAGCATATCTTAATTTAGTTATTTTTGTGGTAGAAAAATATACAGCAGTTATATAAAAAATTGTTTCTGCAGCGCCTGCAATAATTGAGCCACATCTTGCGATATAAGAGTCTACTCCGTACATTAGATATATTTCGTCAAGTAATGCAAGACTGCCATTGCCACTTAATGGACGCAAAATCATAAGTTTTGTTAGTTCCTTAGGTATTCCTAAAAATCCAAAAACTGGTGCTAACATATTAGTCAAAATGTCAGATAGTCCGCTTACATTTAAAAGTTCTACCGCTATAAAAATTGCTGTTATAAAAGGAAAAATATCCCCAATTAGTTTTAAAGCGGATTTTATGCCGTCCGTGAAACAAGTATAAAGCGGTATTTTTTTTATAATTGCATAAACAAAAATTGTAATAAATAAAACAGGAATAATATAATTTGCCATAATTACACCTTTTCTTTGCTAAATTTTCGTGCAAGCATACAAAGGCATATACCGCAAATAGTGGAAATAAGTGATGATAATAAAGTAGGCAATATAATATCTGCAGGATTAACACTTCCCATACTTGCCCTCATTCCTAATATTGTGGAGGGCAGAAGTTCCAAACTTGTGCAATTTATTACAACAAAAAGTATTATATTGTGACTTGCATATAAACTGCCTTTATCCATTCTTTCAATTGCTTGTATACCCAATGGCGTTGCAACCGAACCTATTCCAAGCATATTTGCAGAAAAGTTCATACTTATACTGGCAGTTGCCTCTTCGGATTCCCCCTTAAAAAGTCTTTTTACTACTGGGGACAAAAGTTTTGCTATTTTTTTATCCAAACCGCTTTTTTCAATTATTCGCATTATTGCTATCCAAACACTATAAATAGCAAGTAATTTAATAGCAAGTGTAATAGAAGAAGTAGCGCCATTTATCATAGATGATAGCACTAATTCTGGTGATTTATATATCATAAGAGCAATACTGCTGGTTGTCATAATGAAAAATATAAAGTTCATAATAAAGTGTATGATAACAGCAAGGCTTGTATTCTAAAAGGTTAAAAAATAGTTAAAAAGGCTTAAAACTATTTACTTTTTTTTAATATGGTGTTAAAATAATAAAAGTATTAATATAAATTTAAAGTTTATTAAAAAATCAATAGTAAGATTACAATAGTCATACTCATTTGTATGACAAAGGAGATATATATGTCAGATAAATTTTATATTACCACTCCTATTTACTACCCAAGCGGTAAATGGCATTTAGGAACTTGTTACACAACAGTAATTTGCGATGCAATTGCAAGATTTAAACGAATGCAAGGTAAAGATGTGTTTTATTTGACTGGAACAGATGAGCACGGACAAAAGATAGAAAAAGTAGCGGCAGAACATAATGTTCCTACTAAAGAATATATTGATAAAGTTGTTGGAGATTTAAAAGACTTATGGAAATTACTTGATATAAGTTATGATAAATTTATTCGTACAACTGATGATTATCATAAACAAGCAGTACAAAAAATATTTACAAAATTGTATGAGCAAGGTGATATTTATAAAAGTTCGTATGAGGGGTTATATTGCACCCCATGTGAATCTTTTTGGACAGAATCTCAACTTGTTGATGGAAAATGCCCAGACTGCGGTAGACCAGTAGAGTTGATGAAAGAGGAAAGTTACTTTTTCCGTTTGTCAAAATATCAAGATAGGCTAATAAAGTTATTGGAAGAAAATCCTGATTTTTTACAACCATCTACAAGACAAAAGGAAATGATAAACAACTTTTTAAAACCGGGTTTGCAAGATTTGTGCGTATCAAGAACATCTTTCCAATGGGGTGTTCAAGTGCCGTTTGACCCAAAACATGTAGTTTATGTTTGGATAGATGCACTAACTAACTATATTACTGCTTTAGGTTACGAGCAAGATAATGACGAGTTGTTTAAAAAATATTGGCCTGCTGATTTGCACATGATAGGTAAGGAAATTGTACGTTTTCATAGCATAATTTGGCCTGCAATTTTAATGGCACTAGACTTGCCACTTCCTAAAAAAGTATATGGTCATGGTTGGTTAATGCTTGATAGTGATAAAATTAGTAAGAGCAAAGGCAACATTATTGACCCATTCTTGCTTAGCGAAAGATATTCTGTTGATGCAGTAAGATATTATCTTTTAAGAGAAATACCATTTGGACAAGATGGTATGTATTCAAACAAAGCCTTTTTATCAAGAATAAATAGTGATTTGGTTAATGATTTGGGCAACTTAGTTTCAAGAACTACTGCAATGGTAGAGCAATATTTTGGTGGAGTAATTCCAGCACCTAGTGCTAAAACTGAGTTTGATAGTAGTTTAATTGAAGTTGCAACCTCTGCATTGGATAAAATAACTAAAAATGTGGATAGTCTTTTAATCCCAGAGGCTATAGAAAATATTTGGGCAATTATAAGACGTGCTAATAAGTACATTGACGAGACTTGTCCTTGGCTACTTGCAAAAGATGAGTCAAAACGCAATATGCTTGCAACTGTTATGTTTAATTTGTGTGAGAGCATAAGATTTTCCAATGTTTTATTGCAAACATTTTTAACTGGTTGTCCTGTAAAAATATTTGAAAAATTAGGTATAACAGATAAATCACTTATGACTTTTGAATCACTTAAAAAGTTTGGTGCTAAAATTGATGGTTTAAAAGTTTCAAAAGGTGAGGCTTTGTTTAAAAGAATAGATATTGAAAAAGAATTAAAAGAACTAGACAAAATAGCACAGGAAAATCAAAAAGCCGCAAAACAAGAAAAAAAGGAAGATAAAAAAGTGCAAGAAAATATTGTAAACATTTCTGAAATAACTATAGACTATTTTGCAAAAATTGCATTAAAGGTTGGCAAAGTTGTTGCAGCAGAAAAAGTAGAAAAGGCAGATAAATTATTAAAACTTACTGTAGATTTAGGTGAGGAAAAAACAAGAACAATAGTAAGTGGCATTGCAAAATGGTACACACCAGAAGATATGGTGGGCAAAAGTATTGTAGTTGTAAGCAATTTAAAACCAGTAAAATTACGTGGTATTTTAAGCGAGGGTATGATACTTTGTGCTAGTGATGACGAGGATAATTTAAGTATTGTTGCACCAATTACAAATATTAAAGCAGGCAGTGAGGTTAGATAATTATGCTAATTGATTCTCATGCACATTTGCTTGATGAAAGGTTAGTAGAAAGTATACCTGAAATATTGGCACAATACCCTATAAATGACATTGAGTTAAGTATAGAGATAGGTGCAGATATGTCATCTTCTAAAGGTGCAGTTTTGCTTGCAGAAAAGTATGACAATATTTATGCAACAGTTGGTTTGCACCCAGAGTTTGCAGAAAGAGCAACAGATAATGATATAGAAGAATTAAGGTTGCTTGCACAAAATGATAAGGTTGTTGCAATTGGTGAAATAGGTTTGGATTATCATTATGATTATGATAAAACCGCTCAAAAATCGCTATTAATTAAACAAATATTGCTTGCGGACACCTTACAATTGCCAGTAGTAATTCATTTAAGAGATGCTTATCAAGATATGGAAAGTGTATTTACCAAGTACAAAGATTATATTAAAAATGGTGTGCTTTTACATTGTTATTCTGGTAGCAAGGAAATGATAGATAGGTTTGCTTTTTTAGACCCATACTATGCTTTTGGTGGTAGTATTACTTTTAAAAACAATAATCGTGCAGAGGTTATTAGGGCGGTAAAAAAAGATAGGCTTTTGCTGGAAACAGATAGCCCATATTTAACACCTGTACCATTTAGAGGCAAAACAAATAACCCTAATTATTTAAAGTATATTGCAGAAAGAATGGCTCAGGATTTGGGTATATCTTATGAAGAAGTTGCAAATTTAACTTATCAAAATACAAAAAGGTTTTATCGTATAAAATAAGACAAAAGTTTTCAATATTAAAGGATAAAGATGGATACAATTACTTATAAAATTGAGCGAGGGATTTATATTAACCTAACAAATAAATGCAGTAACGACTGCACCTTTTGTGAAAGAAACAGAATACAAGGTGTAGGTGGGTATTATTTGTGGTTAGATAAAGAGCCTACTGCTGACGAGATTATACAAAGTCTTAAAAGTTATGATTTATCTTCATTTGACGAAATTATCTTTTGTGGATTTGGTGAGCCGACCTATAAATGGAATGTTATTAAACAAGTTGCAGAATATGGACATTTGATAGGTAAAAGTACTAGAATGAATACCAATGGTCAAGGTATATTGATTAATGGCTATGATATTACTGAAGAAATTGCAAAATACATTGATAAAGTAAACATTAGTTTAAATAACGGCAATAGTAAAAGGTATGACGAAGATTGCCATTCTATTTATGGGGAAAAAGCATTTTTTGAATTGCAAGATTTTGCAAAAAAGTGTCTTGAGCAAGGTGTAGATACAACATTTAGTGTGGTTGACTGTATAAGTGCAAAAGAGATAGAAGAGGCAAGACAAATAGCATTGTTGGTAGGTGTGAAGTTTAGAGTTCGTGAGGAAATTAAATGAATAAAGTAGCAGAAATTTTAAAAGAGAAAAACTTTAGATTTAACAAACAATTCGGACAAAATTTTATTACAGATACTAATTTGCTTGATGCTATGGTTGCAGATAGTGGCATTACAAATGATGATGTGGTGGTGGAAATTGGCGCTGGTGCAGGAACACTTACAAGAGCAATTGCAAAAGTCGCAAAAAAAGTTATATCCTTTGAAATTGATAGAAATTTAAAAGAAATCTTAGATGTTACTTTAAATGACTTACAAAATGTGCAAGTTATATTTAAAGACATTATGAAAGTAAGTGATAAGGAAATAAAAGATTTAACTTGTGGCAATTATAAAGTAGTTGCAAACTTGCCTTATTATATTACTACACCTATTATTATGAGGTTTTTGGAATGTGATTTTAGGCCAATATCTTTGACAATTATGGTGCAAAAAGAAGTTGCAGAAAGATTAGCCTCTAAAGCAGGAAGCAGCGACTATGGTGCAATAACTGCAGCAGTAGATTTATATTCTACAGCAAAAATTACAAGAATAGTTGATAAAAATAATTTTTATCCTGTCCCAAAAGTTGATAGTAGCATTATTAGACTAGATATTGATGATAACAAATATAGTTGCGATAAAAATAAGGTTAAACAAATTATTAAAGCAGCATTTGCAATGAGACGAAAAACACTAGTAAATAACCTAATGACACTAGGTTTTACAAGGGATAAGATAGAAGAAACATTGACAAATTTAGGAATGGATACTCGTATTAGAGGAGAGGTTTTAAATGTTAATGATTTTATCTTATTAGCCGAAAAATTACTATAATATTTTATGCTTTACACATAAAATTTTTAAAATGTGTAAGAAGTTTTGAGGTTTGTAAAATTGTATTAAAAAATTGTCAAAAATTTGCAAAATTTTTACCCAAATAGTCATTAATGATATATAATGTATGTATAAATATATTTTATTTATGGAGGCAAAAAATGAAAAAGAAGTTAGTTTTAGTTGTAGCAATGATACTAGTTGCTATCACAGCATGTGCTTGTCTTGCTGGTTGTGTACCTAATAGACCTGACAAATTTTTAGCCGCTTTTATTAAAAGCGACCACAAAGGTATAGTTACTGGTGAAGCAGAAACCGGAATAGATGGTAATAAAATTATCGTTAAAGTTAATGATAAAAATCAAACTATCTATGAAGAAACCAAAGATAAGTTAAACATTTATATTTGCATTGCAGGTAATTGGACTGCAGAAAGCATTGCCATTGACAAAGTTGATAACGACTATAAAGAATTAAAAGAGTCTATGACATCAGAGGAAACACCAGAACAACTTAAAGCAATTAGCGAAAATTTTGAAGAAAATTTTGAAAAAGATAAAGAAGGTTGGTGGAAACTAAAAAGTAAATTGGCAGATGTAGCAGGTATGGAATTCAAAATTGAAGGTAATGAAATGTTAACCAAAGTTAAGGTAATTGGTTTGGAAGGAGAATTAAGTACTAAATATGTTTTAAATTTCAAAATTAGTATTCCAAAAGAGGCTAAAGAGGCTTTGAAAAAATAATTAACTTTTTAAAAATATAAAAAACACTTCTTGCTTGCAAGTGGTGTTTTTTGTTTTTAATAAAAAACTTTAATATCAGTTTACTTGTTTTGTCCTTAGTATTATACAAATTATTAGCCAATTATTTGCTACTAAATTAGTAGCGATTAATTATTTATGTAAAATTTTAAGCACTTTATGTAATTTATGTAAATTTATTTTAAAGTTTTAATATTTTTAATAAAAATAATAAAAAAGGGTATATAATGTAGATAGACTTTTGGGTTGGAGGAAAATATTGATGAAAAAATTAAAATTAATTTTGGCAGTTGCTTTAATCGTAATAACTTGTTCTGTACTGCTTATTGGTTGTACACCAAGCAAGCCAAATGACTATATGACTAAATGGAATGAGAGTAAAAATAAAAGTGTTACTACAATAGAGACCATGGATAAGGTTGTTAAAGAAGAAAGTGAAGGTGTTTATAAAGAAGTTGCAGGTACAACTACTATTGAAACAACTTATATCTCTAGTGGCAATATTTTAATGGCTAAAAGAATAGAGATTATTAACGAAAAAGATAAAAATGGTAAAGATGCTAAAACTGATGATATCGTACCAACTGCTGCTATGATTTATGAGTTAACTAAAGATGGCAGTAAGTATAATATTTATTCTTACAACCTAGTTTGGGAAAAAGAAAGTGAAACTTCTGACAAAATAGTTAAAAAAGGTAAGTGGCTTGCAAAACAAGATAGTAAAGAAAATGTTGAGGCAAATGATAATCAATATATTTATTTAAAATATATGATAGATACTATTTCAAAGAAAAATACTGAAACTGCAGAAACTTTTGCTGATAAATTTACAAAAGGCAAGGGTGGTGTTTATACATCAAATGCTAAAACAGAAAATGGCTACACTGAAACTTACAAAATTAAATCTGGTGAATTATTGTATGAACAAATAAACGATGACGAAGAGGTTGTTGGTGCATTAAGATATGATTTAAATGATAAGGCAACTTTGTCTAGCGGTGCTAAAGATGCTTTAACTAAATTTTTAGAGACTAAAGAAGGCAAAATTAGTAAAATTGAAGAAGTAAAAGGTAGCACAGTTTATACTATTACTATTGATGGTAAAGATTATAAGTTAAACAATAAAGTAACTGGCTATACTTTAATAGAAGATGCAGAGGTTGGTGATACTGTTTCTGTATGGTTAAAAAAAGGTTTCTTTGGTGGTTATAGCATAAAAGAATTTTTGGCTTTTGCATAAAATATAAAAATGTATTATAAAATATGTCTTAGGTAACTAAGGCATATTTTTTATATAAAAAAATAAAAGTTTGTTAAAAAATATGTTTTTATATTAAAAATATAATGTTTTTTTGCAAAAAGTTGTTATTTTGTGTGCAATTTTTGCAATAAATGCGTATTTTGTAGTAAAAGGTAAATTTATGGTTGAAATTAACCATAAAGTATGATAAAATATAAACATAATAGATTTAAAAAGGAGCAAAGTATGGAAAATAACGATTATATCAGAGCAAATTGGGTGTTATTTAAACAAATTTACAATGACGATATCGTACTTGACGCAGTTAAAAAAGAAATTTTTGAGGAATATAAAAAGTTGGTAAAATATAGCGAACTTTTGCTTGAAGGAAAATGGACAAAACTACAAGGAATGCCTCCACTTTTTATTCTTTCTACACTTGCATTGTCTTTAAAACCTACTTATGACAAATTTATTAGAATGGGACTTAGTGAAAGTGTCTTTTACGATACTATGTCCGACATTAAAATATGGGGTGAAGATTATAGAAATCACCATAATGGTGAAATTGGACTTACAGAAATAAATTGGTTGTATTTGCATGTTAATTGTGAAATTTTTAAAATTGGCAGATTACAATATCAAATAAGCAACTATTATTTTGAAAAATCTTCTGAAGTTGCTGGCAGAACTATTAAATATGGTGATTTATGTTACAATATTCATATTCCAAGAGGTGCAAAATTAGATAGTGTTAGTTGCAAAAAATCAATTACTCTTGCAGTGGATACTTTGGGAGATATATTTAAAAACATTCAAACAGATGTTATGATGTGCAATAGTTGGCTACTAAGTCCTAAAAACATTAATTTTATTGATAAGGATAGTAACATTGCAAAGTTTGCTAATATGTTTAACATTGTTGGGGAAAGTGATGGTTTTGACCAACACTTCCGCTGGATATTTGACATTGTTGTTGATGAAAAAGCATTTGCAAAAAACAAAAAGAAAGCCGGACGTTATTGTGATTTGACTAAATTTAACGCAAAAACAAAATTGCAAGTTGCGGCAAAAGATTATGTAATGAATGGTGGAACTTTTACTAGTGGTAAAGGTCTGCTTGTAACTAAGGATATTATTGGATAAATGTTAGAGTCTGATTTAATGTTATATTTGGTTACTGATAGAAAAATGGCAGGGGATAAATTGGAAGAAATTGTTGAAACTGCAATAAAATCAGGTGTAACCATGGTACAATTAAGGGAAAAACAAGCATCTTTTGAAGAGTTTTGCGAAAAAGCCAAACAAATGAAAAAAGTTTGTGATAAATACAATATTCCTTTAATTATAAATGATAGTGTAGAGGTGTGTCTTGCAGTTGATGCAGCGGGTGTGCATTTAGGCAGTTGTGACTGTGATATAGCAATGGCTCGCAAAATATTAGGTAATAATAAAATTATAGGAGCATCTGCACGAGACTTAAATTTAGCAAAACTTGTAGAAAAGCAAGGGGCAGATTACCTTGGAGTAGGTGCGGTGTTTGGTACAACTACCAAACAAGATGCAAAGCCTATAAGTTTGGATATATTAAAAAATATTTGCGATAATGTAAGCATCCCTGTAGTTGCAATTGGCGGTATATCAATAGAAAATATGGTAAAACTTAATGGTAGTGGTATTGCAGGAATAGCAGTTATATCAAGTATTTTAAAAGCAAAAAATGTAAGTGCTGCAACACAAGACTTAAAAAATAAGTTGCAAAAAATAATTTACTAATTTTATTTGTATATTTATTTATAAATATTGACAGATTTTATAAAAAATGATAAAATTTATTAAGGGAAGACATATAAATGGGGTACACCACCAAAAGGGCGTATTCGTTTGTATGTCAATTTTTTATTGGGAAAGGGTTTTATGATTAAAATTAATGGCGAAAATAAAGATTTAAACAATTTAAATTTAATGGAATATTTAAAAAGTTGCGGATACAAAATTGAAGTTGTAGCAGTGGAACTTAATGGAAATATAGTAAAAAAAGCAGATTATGTTAATACTACTTTGCATGATGGAGATGTGGTAGAAATAGTTAGTTTTGTAGGGGGTGGCTGATTTTGCAAATTATTTGTAATGGTAAAATAATTAATATGCCAAAAGGTAGCACTGCAAAAGATATTGGGGACTTTGATGTTTTTGTAAGAAATGGTTATGGTATAACCAAGCAAACTGAATTGTTTGAAGGGGATAATATTGTTGCAGTAAAATCTGGACAAGTACCAAATAAGGAAGATTTTAATCAAATGATATTTGCAAGAAACGGCAAAGATGCTAGTGACAAATTAAACAAATCTTGCGTGTGTATTTGCGGACTAGGTGGATTAGGTTCAAATATAGCAGAAATGCTTACAAGACTTGGTATAGGTAAATTAATACTTGTTGACTATGATATAGTTGACCCAACAAATTTAAACAGACAAAATTATTTTGTAAGTGATATTGGAAGTTTAAAAACAGATGCAACAACTAATATTTTACTAAAAATAAACCCTTATGTACAAATTGTAAAAAAGAATGTTTTTGTAAATAGCAAAAATATTCTTGAAATAATAGAATGTGCAGACATAGTAGTTGAGGCCTTTGATAGTGCAAAATCAAAGGCAGAAATAGTCAATACAATACTTGCAGGTAGCGACAAAATTGTGGTTGCAAGTTCTGGTATGGCAGGTATAGGTAGCAGTAATTTAATAAAAACTAATAAGCCTATGTCCAGATTATATATATGCGGGGATATGCAAAGCGAAGCAAAGGAAGGTTTGAGTCTTATGTCACCACGTGTAAATATATGTGCAGCACATCAAGCAAATATGGTTGCAAGAATTTTGCTTGGTGAGGTAGAATGTTGATTTAAAATTAAGATAAACTATCAAAAATCGGTATTATAATAAAAAGGAGCCTTTTATGAAAGATGATAAATTAGTTATTGGTGGAAAGCAATTTAATTCCAGATTTATTTTGGGGTCTGGCAAATTTTCACTAAAGTTTATGCAGTCAGTGATAGATAATGCAGAAGTGGAAATGGTAACAGTTGCACTTCGTAGAGCAAATATTGGTGGACAAAATAATATATTGGATTATATCCCAAAAAATATTACACTGCTTCCTAACACTTCTGGTGCAAGAACGGCAGAAGAGGCTGTTAGAATTGCAAGACTTGCAAGAGAAGTTGGTTGCGGTGATTTTGTCAAACTAGAAATAATTGGTGATAGCAAATATCTTTTGCCTAATAATGCCGAAACTATAAAAGCGACAGAAATACTTTCTAAAGAAGGTTTTATTGTAATGCCATATATGTATCCTGACTTGTATGTAGCAAGGGATTTGGTATCTGCAGGTGCAAGTGCAGTAATGCCACTTGCTGCACCTATTGGAACTAACAAAGGACTTAGGACAAAAGATTTTATTAAAATACTTGTTGATGAAATTGATTTGCCAATTATAGTAGATGCAGGAATTGGCAGACCATCAGAAGCATGTGCAGCAATGGAAATGGGGGTTAGTGCTGTTATGGCTAATACTGCTATTGCAACGGCTGGCAATGTGGATATTATGGCAAAGGCTTTTAAAAATGCAATTATTGCAGGAAGAGAGGCATATCTTGCAGGCACAGGTAGAGTACTTGAGGGCAAAGCCGAAGCATCAAGCCCACTTGTAGGTTTTTTGGAGGATTAAATGAAAAATGCCAATAGCGATATTATGCAATATCTTGATGGTATGGAAATAACTAGTCATGAGATATTGGATAAAGTGGAAAATTTGTATAATAATTTTGATTATAATATTTATACAAGTGAAAATGTAAAAAAAGTATTAAATAAAGAAATACTTGATTTAAATGATTATGCCGTATTATTATCACCAGTAGCAGGTGCGTTTTTGGAAGAAATGGCTGTGCGTGCAAAAACAGAAACATTTAAGCATTTTGGTAATACAATAAGTTTGTATACACCTCTTTATATAGCAAATTATTGCGAGAATCATTGTGTGTATTGTGGTTTTAATTGTATGAATAAAATACACAGAGCAGCACTTACTGAAAAAGAGATAGAACAAGAATTGCAGTCAATTGCAAAACAAGGATTTAAGGAAATATTGTTGCTTACAGGTGAGAGTAGAAAAAAATCAAGTGTGGAGTATATTGGAAAAGCAGTTACAATTGCAAAAAAATATTTTTCCACAATTGGTATAGAAATTTATCCTCTTAATAGTGATGAATATGCTTATCTAAATAAGTTGGGTGCAGATTATGTTAGTGTGTATCAAGAAACTTATAATAAGGATAAATATGCAGAGCAACATTTACTAGGCTCAAAACGAGTATTCCCATACAGATTTAACGCACAAGAACGTGCTTTAATGGGTGGTATGCGTGGTGTGTGCTTTGGTGCGTTATTAGGTTTAGATGACTGGCGAAAAGATGCGTATGCGGTAGGCTGTCATGCCTTTTATGTGCAAAAAAAATACCCTTATGCAGAAATTAGTTTTAGTTGTCCAAGAATGAGACCTTATATAAACAATAGTGAGAATAATCCAAGAGATGTGCACGAAAGACAATTGTTACAAGTTATTTTGGCATATAGATTGCTTATGCCTTATGCAACAATTAATATATCTACAAGAGAACAAAAATCTTTTAGAGATGGTGTTGTTGGACTTGCTTGCAATAAAATATCTGCAGGTTCTAAAGTAGGTGTTGGCGGGCATGATGGTGAGGAAAAAGGTGATGAACAATTTGACATTTCAGATTCACGTAATCTAGAAGAAGTAAAGGAAATGTTAGAAAAAAAAGGTTTGCAACCTATATTTACGGATAGTCAATATTTAATATAAAAGGTGATAAATGGTAATTTTTACTGATTTTAAAAACGCAGTTATGCCTGCAGATAAAATTGTTATTGAGTGTATTAATAAATACAAACCAAAGTCTATATTTTTGCGTGAAAAAGATGCTGATGATAAAGAATATATGGCTTTAGCAAAGAAAATAATTCCTATATGTATGCAAAACAATGTTGAATTATTTATCTGTCATAGATATCAAATTGCAAAAGAGTTAGGTGTCAAAAATTTTCATACTAATATAAATAATCTATCAAAAATCGACTCTAAAAATTGTTTTGACAAAATTTCTGTATCTATTCATAACGAAAAAGAGGTGAAAATTGCAGAAAAACTATTTGCAACTAATTTGGTTTTTGGACATATTTTTGAAACAGACTGCAAGGTGGGGTTAACACCAAGAGGTTTAAAACAACTTGAAAAGATATGTGATATTGCAACCATTCCTGTTATGGCAATAGGTGGCATAAATAGCAATAATTATAAATTGGTTTTACAAAATGGAGCAATTGACTTTGCTATTATGAGTAGTGCTATGAAACTTACATTTTAAAATAATATTTTGCAAGTGCAAGCAATAAAATGCAATGCTTTAAAAAAGTCTTTACAATTTAATAAAAATGTTATATACTAATTGTGCAGGGGTACTATTTTTAGTTGAGAGAGCAAAATGCTCAACCCTTTGAACCTGTTGGTTAATACCAGTGAAGGGAGCAAAATAAGTATTAATTTTGCCCTCATTTTGGAGGGCAATTTTTTTGAGGAGGTATTTATGTACACAGCACTAACAATAGCGGGGTCTGACTGCAGTGGTGGAGCAGGTATTCAAGCGGATTTAAAAACAATGTCTGCACACGGCATATTTGGAATGAGTGTAATAGTGGCAGTAGTTGCAGAAAATACTTCTAGAGTTATTTCTATACAAGATATAAAACCTCAAATAATTTGCGACCAATTGACAGCAGTTTTTGAGGATATAAAAGTTGAGGCGGTAAAAATAGGTATGCTGTCTTGCCCGGATACAATAAATGCGGTTTACAATAAACTTATGGAATATAAACCTAAAAATATTGTGGTAGACCCTGTAATGTATGCAAAAAACGGCTCACCATTAATGCCAGAGAGCAGTATTGAAGTTTTGCTAAAAACCATAGTTCCAATTGCTACAATAATTACACCAAATATTCCAGAGGCGGAATGTATTGCTGGTATGAAAATTCAAAACAGAAATGATTTGAAAACTGCATGTTTAAAAATATACAATACTGGTGTTAAAAATGTGCTTATCAAGGGTGGTCATTATGATGGTGATGCAATGGATATCCTTTATGATGGTAAAGAGTTTTATACTTTTGTAACTGAAAGGATAAATACAAAAAACACACATGGTACAGGTTGTACATTGTCAAGTAGCATAGCAAGTAATCTTGCTTTAGGGCATAGTATTTATGATAGTGTGCGTCTTGCAAAAGAGTATGTTACTGGAGCAATTCAAAATGCTTTAGATTTAGGAAAAGGCAATGGCCCAACTAACCATTTTTGGAAATTTTATAAATAATAGTACAAAAATCGGTATTAATTAGAAGAATTTTTATATGAAGTATTAAATAAATATATTATTTATTAGTTTTAGGAGGTTTTTATGAGAGGATATGCAACACAAATGGAAGCAGCAAAAAAAGGTATTATTACCCCAGAAATGATGATAGTTGCAGAAAAAGAACAATTAACTGCAGAATATATTATGCAAAAAGTGGCTTGTGGAGAAGTTGCTATTCCTTGTAATATAAATCATAAAAATATATCCCCAGAAGGTGTTGGTAGTGGACTTAAAACTAAAGTCAATGTCAATTTGGGTGTTTCAGGCGATTTTAAAGATTATGAATTAGAAATGCAAAAAGTTGATATTGCTTTAAAATATGGTGCTGAAGGAATAATGGATTTGTCTAATTGTGGCAAAACCAATTTATTTAGAGGTAAATTGATAGAAAAGTCAACTGCAATGATAGGTACTGTACCTATGTATGATGCAATTGGATATTTGGAAAAAGATTTGCTAGATATAACAGCCGAAGATTTTTTGGAAGTGGTGGAAGCACATGCAAAGCAAGGTGTAGATTTTGTTACCATACATGCTGGTATTAATAAAAGAGTGGTAGAAGGATTTATGCGTGAAGGCAGAAGAATGAATATTGTCTCTCGTGGTGGCTCTTTGCTTTTTGCTTGGATGCAAATGACTGGCAATGAAAATCCTTTTTACGAATATTATGATAAAGTATTAGATATTTTAAGAAAGTATGATGTTACTATAAGTCTTGGCGATGCAATGAGACCAGGTTGTATTGATGATAGTACTGATGCTGGACAAATTGGGGAATTAATAGAACTTGGATATTTGACAAAAAGGGCATGGGATAGAGACGTTCAAGTTATGATAGAAGGCCCTGGACACATGGCATTAAATGAAATTGCAAGCAATATGCAAATGGAAAAGAAGTTATGTCATAACGCACCTTTTTATGTGCTTGGACCATTGGTTACAGATATTGCACCCGGTTATGACCATATAACCGCTGCCATAGGTGGTGCAATAGCAGCATCAAATGGGGCAGACTTTTTGTGTTATGTTACTCCTGCCGAGCATTTAAGATTACCAGATGTTAATGACGTTAAAGAGGGACTTATTGCAACAAAAATTGCCGCTCATGCTGCAGATATTGCAAAAGGTATTCCTTATGCTAGGGAAATAGATAATAAAATGTCTGACTGCAGACATAAAGTTGATTATGAGGGTATGTTTAAATATGCAATAGACCCTGAAAAAGCACGTGCTTATTACGAAAGTGTTCCGCCAAAAAATAGACATACTTGTTCAATGTGTGGCAAAATGTGTGCTATTAGAACAACCAATATGATACTTGATGGCAAAAAGATAAAATTGAAAGAGGAAAATTAATGAATTTACCAAGTAATATAAAGTATGCAGTGTTTGATTTGGACGGAACTATGTTTGATTCTATGTGGTTATGGAAGCAAATTGATTATGATTACCTATCAAAACGCGGAATAGAAGTACCTGCAGATTATATGAAATGTATTAATCACTTAAGTGTTTTGGACACAGCATTGTATTCAATAAAAAGATTTAATCTAAAAGATAGTCCGGAGCAATTGATAAGTGAATGGCTAGAGATGGCAAAGGAAGCATATTGTAATAAAATTATGCTAAAACCCTCTGTCACTGAATTTTTGCAAAAACTAAAAAGTCAAAATATATCAATGTCTGTTGCAACTTCACTTAGCCTTGAACTTGCAATTCCTGCATTAGAGCGAAATGGTATTTTACAATATTTTGATAGGGTGGTTAATAGCGAACAAGTAAAAAGAGGTAAAGGTTTTCCAGATATATACTTAAAAGCAATAAGTCATACTAAGTTTATGCCAAGTGAATGTGTGGTGTTTGAGGATATTTTAAAAGGTATAACTGGTGCAAAAGCAGGGGGATTTTTTGTAGTTGGAGTGTATGACAAGGAGTCCGCATCAGATAGTCAAGAGATAAAAAATATTTCTGACATGTATATAAAAGGATTCAATGAATTGTTATAAAATAAAATGATGGCAGATATATAAATCCGCCATTTTTTGTTTCAAGTTTATATTTATGTATTATTTTAGCAATTTTTGTAGAAAAATAATAAAATTTAATATAAAAATGCTTGCAAATTTTTAATAAAAAGTTTAATATTGCGGTGGGAGGTAGAATATGCAAGTTTTAATTACTACAGCAATAGCAGTTGCAACTATGCTTGCTTATGCTGTGCCGGGATTTTTAACCGTAAAATGCAAATTAATAAAACCTGAAAGTATTTCTGCTTTTTCAGTAGTGCTTATGTATGTATGCCAGCCTATGCTTACTATCACATCTTTTTTAAATGCTCAGTTTTCCTTAAACTTTTTTTGGCAAATGATAGTTGCTTTTGTGCTTGCTGGTGTATTGCAATTAGGTGTTATCATAATAGCATATTTTTGTTTAAAAAAGAATTATGATAAGGATATAAAATATCGTGTGGCAACTGTTGCAACGGCTTTTGGTAACTGTGGCTTTATGGGAGTACCACTATTGCAAGCAATTATGCCAGAAGATGTGCGAAACAATGCAGTAGTTTTATCAGTAATGTTTTTATTAGGTCTTAATCTTATTGGTTGGACATTTGCCTCTTATTTAATAAGTGGTGATAAAAAGTTTATAAGTGCTAAAAAAGCCTTTATTAATCCCGCAATGTTAGGTTTAGTTATTGGGTTACCATTATTTATTTGTGGGGCAAAATTGCCAACAGAGATTTTTACTTGTGTGGAATTACTTGGCAAAATGACGACACCTTTATGTATGATTATTTTAGGTATGCGACTTGCAACAATAACATTTAAGGAAATGTTTTGCTCCCCATTCCAATATGCAATTGTTGGTGTTAAACAAATATTAATGCCCTTGCTTGGGTTAATTTTAATTTGGTTTATTCCTATAGATTTTTATATTCGTCAGTCTCTATTTATTTTAGCCGCAACACCTGTTGCAAGCATAACTTTAAACTTTGCAGAAATGTTAGGTAAGGGACAAAAAACTGCTGCAAACTTAGTTTTATTAGGTACAATTTTAAGCATTATAACTTTGCCTTTAATGGCTTTAATTATGAATGCCGTGCCAGATATTTATGCAATTAAATAACAATGCTTAAAAATAATATATAATATAAGCCATAACTATTCTAAAAATTAAAAACGAAATAAAGGACAAATAAAAAACAAACACACTAAAACAACTGCTTTTCAGTGTGTTTGTTTTTGTGTAAAGTTTGATTTAGTGTAAAAGTAAGATTTATTCAAATATACTATCAAAAATCGGGGGTAAAAGAGGAA
>CAJTNW010000005.1:46557-60471 GCA_910577795.1 uncultured Christensenella sp. | reverse complement strand
ATCTGTTATCCTTAAAGGAAGGACACAGAGCGCTGAAAGACAACGGCATAAAAGGAGCCGCGCTGATAGATATTTTACGGACATGCCGGGTGCTGTGGCAGTTTGTAAAAAGATAACAAAAATTATTCAGAAACGGAGAAATTATGAAAGTATTATTAGTTAATCAATGTATGGTAATTGGTGGCACAGAAAAATTGATTAAAGATATCTGTGAGTATTATGATAGAGATAAAATTGATTTGTATTTGGCAACTGATGAAAAAGGAATATGGGATAAAGATGTTGATAGTAAAGTAGTTAAGCATTTTTATTTTGAAAAAATAAAAGAAAGATATAATACTTTTGATAAGATTATGAAGCATTTTTTCCATAAACCATTATATAAGACTTTGGAAGAAGAGTTTGATGTTTGTATTATTTATAAGGAAAGCCTTTATGACCACATTCAGTATGTAAAAGCAAAAAAATATATTTTGTGGGCACATGAAGATTATTATTATAATAAATTGAAATATATGAAAGGGGCTTGGTGGAAATTACCTATTTTATTAAGTTTAAAAAGGCAGTATTTAAAAAAATACGATGCGATAGTTGCTTGTACTGAAAATACTAGAGAATCTTATGAAAAATATCATAAAATAAAAAATGTTAAAGTGATTACAAATAGTATTAACGAGTTAGAAATAAGCACTTTAAGTAATGAAGAAATAAATTTACCTAATGATTTTAAAAATAACTATATTGTGAACGTCAATTCATTAAGTGAAAGAAAAAGAGTAGATTTGCTTGTTGATTTATTTTATGAATGTTTGCAAAAAGATAGCAGTTTAAAATTAGTAATTATAGGTGATGGAGACTGTAGGCAAATTGTTGAGGAAAGAATTGCTTATTATAATATAGCAGAAAGTTGTTTGCTGTTTGGTGAAACTTCTAATCCATTTCCATATATAAAACATGCTACTATGATGGTTAGTGCTGCTTATCATGAATCTTATGGGTTATCTGTTGCAGAGGCAATGTATTTTGGAGTGCCTTGTGTTTGCCTATATAATAGAGGTGTTGCAGGATTTATAGAAAATGGTATTAATAGCATAACTGCAAATAGCAATGAAGAGTTTATAAAAGAAGTATTAAAAATAAATAGCAATGAAGAATACAGACAAATGTTAGCAGAAAATGCTAAAATAAGTATGGGAAAATTATCAGATATAAAAGGTTATGTGAAAAGAGTGGAAGATTTTATTTTTAATATATAAAAATATTTTAAAAATTAGATTATTATGTTAGGTTTCTACTATTAAATTGTAGTTTAGGAGAAAAATATGAATTTTGTATTTGTAGTTGATAAATATAAGCCAGTTACTTCTAGTAATGCAGTTTGTATGATTAATATTATGCGAGAACTCAAAAAAAATAACCATAATGTAAAACTAATTGCTATTTATGAGGGAAGTACTGATTATGGAGAGTTTGATTGTAAATATGTTCAGCCAGTAGAAACAAAAGATAAAACTTTGTTTGAATATTTGAAATGTTTTTTTGTTTATAGTCGTTATAATAAGGGGCTAGTTAAAAACTATTACGATGCTATTGTGGAAATAGATAAGGAAATAGGCATTGATTATCTTGTTTGTGCACATAATTTGTATGAGGCAATTAAGGCAGGACAGCAAGTAAAAAAATATAATAAAAAAATAAAATGTATAGGATATTTTTTGGATGCTTTATCCGAAGCAGAAATTGTTAATAAAAAATTTAATTTAAAAGAATGGATTGTTATACAAACATTAAAAAAAGAAACAAAACAAATCATAAAAGATTTAGATTTAATCTTAATTCCAGAATATTGGAAAGGCGAATATAGTAAAAAAATGTGCTTTGTAGGTAAAAATGTTAAGTTTGTAGGTTTACCAAATTTAACGGAAGAAAAACTGCCTTCTAATGTATGCAAAGATAAAATTAAAATTGTGTATTGCGGTTATTTGTATAGGACTATTCGCGGGGTGGAGTGCATAAAAGATTTTAGCAGATTACTGGATATAAATAAAAATATAGAAATACATTTTTACTCAAAAGGCAAGGAAGAAGAGTTAAATGAGTTTTGTAATAAATATCCTAACAATGTGTTTTTGCACGGATATGTGGATAGAGCAACATTGGAAAAAGTTTTGCAAGATGCAAATTATTTTTTGAATATATCAAATAGAGTTACTAATTATGTGCCAGGAAAATTGTTTGAGTATTTATCTTATGCAAAGCCAATTATAAATTATCAATATATTGATAATGACCCAACAATGGTTTATATTAATAAATATGATTTATCTTATAATTTGGTAGATGGAAAAGATACAGATATAAATGACTTTAATAGATTTATAGAAGAAAACAAGTTTGCAACATTGGATTACGAAAATGTAAAAGAGACTTTTAAAGAGTGCTTGCCAACTTATTCAATTAAACTTATGTTAGAGGAGATTTAGTATGAGGATTATAGCAATAAATATGTGGGGACAATTAAGTACCGGAAATATTGCTAGTGGTATTTTAAAAACATTTGACGGCGACAAAAAGTTTTTTTATAAATATGGTAAGTGCTCAGAAGATTTTGCACAAAAAATTTGTACAACAATTTTTAGTAAAATAATAAACAGGATAGAAACTAAAATAGCAAAACACTTTTTAAAAGATGGTTTTGGAAATAGTTATGCAACACTAAGACTTATTAGGCAAATAAAAAAATATAAACCAGATGTTGTGCATTTGCATAATTTGCATGGTATTTTTGTAAATGTACCAATGTTATTAAAATTTTTGCAAAAATCAAAAATACCTGTTGTTTGGACATTGCATGACTGTTGGACATTTACTGGACATTGTGGTTATTTTGATTATGTTAATTGCAATAAGTGGCTAAGTGGGTGTCAGAATTGTGAGCATTTAGATTTATATACTCCTGCTATAAATAAAAATCAAGTAAAAAAATATTATAAATTAAAAGCAAATGCAATTAATAAATTAGATAATGTTGTTTTTGTAACACCAAGTTTATGGCTAACTGAATTGGCAAAGCAGTCTTATTTAAAGGACAAACAAATAATTACAATTAATAACGCAATAGATTTAACTAATTTTAAGCCAGTAGATAATAAAACTTTTGATAATGTAATTGATAGAAGCAAAAAGATTTTATTGGCTGTGGCTTGTCCATTTAGTGAGAGAAAAGGCTATTCTGACTATATAAAGTTTGGTCAATTAATTGACAAAGATATTTATCAATTAGTAATGGTAGGTGTGTATCCTGAGCAAGTCCAAGAATTAAAACAATATGATATTGTTGGTATTCCTAGGACTTATAATCAAGTAGAACTAGCAGAGTTGTATAGTCTTGCTTATTGTTTTATTAATATGACTTACGAAGAAGCATTTGGGTTAGTTAATATAGAGGCTATGGCTTGTGGTTGTCCTATAATTTCCTATGCTACAGGTGGCTGCGTTGAAATTATTAATGAAAGAAATGGCATTCTTGTACCTAAGGGTAATTATAAAGAAATATTGTACAATTTGGATAAAATACAAGATTTAAAGCAAAACAAACAAGCGATAATTGATGAAACTATAGCAAAGTATAGTAATGAAATAATGATACAAAAATATATTGATATTTATATAAAAATAATTGAAAATAGTAAAAATAATTTTGTTAAAATGAAGTAAAAGGGGTAAAAATGAATCATAAGAAAAAAGTTGGTATTGTTACTCATTATTATAATAGTATTAATTATGGCGGTAATTTACAAGCATATGCTTTAGTTTATAAACTAAGGCAATTAGGATATGATGCAGAACAAATACCAGTAAATAATATTGTGCAATATGTGGCAGTACCTTTGAGTTTTAAACAAAAAATTGCTGAAAGATTAAAAATTGGTTTATGGGAATTTTTAAAATCTTTAGTTTTGTATATTCCACACAAAATCAAAAATAAAAAAATAAATAATTTGATAAATAATGCAACAAATATTAGACAAAAAGCAATTAAAGATTTTAATTTAAGTATCCCTCATAATTATAAAATTTTAGTTACTAATCAAAATAATTGTTCCGATTTAGGATATGATGCTTATATTACAGGTAGCGACCAAGTATGGAATCCTGAATGCTATTGCAAAGAATATTTTTTGGGTTTTGTACCATCAGATAAAATAAAAATTTCTTATGCTGCAAGCATTGGTAAAAATTCGTTAACTGATGAAGAAAAACAAATTTTTAAAGAAAAATTGCAAGATTTTTCCGCAATTTCTGTAAGGGAAAAACAAGATATTGATTTAATTAAAGATTCATCACCTTGCAAGCCTGTTTTAACACTTGATTCTACATTGTTATTGGATATTGAGGAATGGGATAGCATTACCGAAAAAAGACTAGTAGAAGTTAAGTATATTTTTTGTTATTTTTTAGGTGGTAAGGCAAATAATAGAAAATTAGTAAAACAATTTGCAAAATTAAAAGGATATAAAATAGTAACATTACCTCATTTAGTAGAATTTGTTAAGGCGGATGAAAAGTTTGGGGATATTAAATTATACGATATAAGTCCTACACAGTTTTTGTCACTTATTAAATATGCAGAATATGTATTTACAGATAGTTTTCATGCAGTTGTTTTTTCTAGCATATTTAAAAAACAATATTTTGTTTTAAATAGAGAAGAAAATAAGTGTATGTCATCAAGGATATATAACATAACAGAACTAACTCATAATGAAAATAGGTATTGTGATAATGTGGATAAAGAAAATGTCCAATATTTATTAAATCAAGATGATATTGATTATAGCAGTAAGTTTGATAAGTTAGAAAAATTAAAGGAGTTTTCAATTAAATTTTTAACAGAAAATTTAGGATAAAATATGCATAATAAGCAACTGAAAATAGGTGCGATATTGTCGTATGTTCAAATATTTTTGAGTTTGATAATATCTTTATCTATTCATAAAATTGTACTTGAAAAACTTGGTATGAACCAAAATGGATTACTTAATATGGCTACTAATTTGTTGTCATATTTAAGTTTGCTTACTATTGGATTAGGAAGTGCATTTATTAGGTACAATATGCAGTACAGAGTAAAAAATGATAAACTAGGTGAAGCAAAACTTAATGGTTTATTTGTAGTTTCGTATTCAATTATTGCTTTGATTACAGCAATAATAGGTATTATACTTATATTTTGTTCAAGGGCTATTTATCCTAAATTAACTGATGATGAAATATTTGTGCTTCAAATTGTAATGGCAATTTCCTTGCTTCAAACTTGTTTGTCATTGCCATTCAATGTGTTTAGTATGAATATAAATGCTTATGAAAAATTTATTTTTGCCAAAGTTATTGGTATAATAAATACAGTGCTTGTTCCTATTTCGCGTCTTGTTGTTGTACTTAGTGGTGGAATGGCAATAAGTATTTCCATTGTTAGTTTTGCTTTTAGTATGTTAGCATTTATTATTCAATGTTTTTATGCTGTTAAAAAGTTGAAAATTAAAATAAAATTTGCAAAATTAAATTTTTCTTTAATAAAATCTATTTATACATTTTCTATTTTTATTTTTATTAATCAGTTGGTAGATATGATTAACTGGAGTATGGATACATTTATTTTGGGTGTTGTTGCAGGTGCTGCAGTTGTTTCTATTTATAGTGTTGGTGCAAGTTTTAATACTTATTTTATAAATTTTTCAACTGCAATTTCAAGTGTTTTAGTGCCTAGTGTTCATAAACTTGTTGCAGAGGGAGATAAAAAAGACGAGTTAAATAGATTATTCATAAAAACTGGTAGAATTCAGTTTATGATTTTATCACTAATTATTTTAGGTTTTATATTTTTTGGAAAAGCATTTATTTTAAATTATTATGCTACACCTGAGTATATTAATTCATATTATATTTCGTTAATACTAGTTGTGCCTCTTATTATTCCATTAATACAAAACTTAGGAATAGAAATTCAAAGAGCATACAATAAACACAAATTTAGGTCTATTGCGTATTTAATTATGGCACTTGTAAACGTTGCAATGACTATACCTTTAAGTATTTATGTTGGTGAAGTTGGGGCGGCTATAGGTACGTGTGTTTCATTAGTTGTAGGTAATGGACTTATTATGAACATTTATTATCATAAAAAACTTGATTTGGATATGATAAAGTTTTGGAAAAGTATATTAAAATTTATACCAGCATTGATAATACCTTGTGGTTTAGGTGTTGTATTTATGTTGTTTGCCGATTTGTCAAAAATTTATTGGTTTTTCTTATCTGTATGTGGCTTTACTATTGTTTATTGTTTGAGTATTTACTTTTTAGGTATGAATGCTGAAGAAAAACAAATGGTAAAAAATATTGCGAATAAAGTATTTAAGAGAAAAAATAAAACAGAAAATGTTTTGTGTGAAGAAGCAATTGTAGAAAGTTTAGATAATATTAATAATGTTGAAGCAATTAATAATAATGAATTAAATCAAGAAGAAAACTTGTCTAATGTAGACAAAAGTATAATTTTAACTGATAATTGTGATAATAACTCAGTGCAGTATGAAGATAATGCAATAAAGGATGAAAATGATTAAATTTGATAAACGATGCACTGGTTGTGCTGGGTGCGAACAAGTATGTCCTAAAGATGCAATTAGTATGAATATAGCCAATGGCTTTTTGTATCCGCAAGTTGATGAAAAATTGTGTATTGACTGTGGATTATGCGACCATATATGCCATTATGATAAAGATATTGCTAATCAATTTGTAAAAAAGGCCTATGCAGTTAAAAATAAGAGCATTGATATTGTAAAAAAGAGTTCTTCTGGTGGTATGTTTTATGCTTTAGCAAAATACGTAATACAAAATGGTGGAGTTGTATTTGGTGCAAGTTTTGATAACGATTTGCATTTAAATTATGATTTTACTGATAATATTGAAAACTTGGATAAATTTTTAACTTCAAAATACTTGCAAAGCAATGTTAATGGTAGTTTTAAAAAGGTGAAAGAATTTTTGCAACAAGGCAAAAAAGTGCTTTTTTGTGGTACACCTTGCATAGTAAATGGATTACAAAATTATTTGCAAAAACCTTCCCCAAATTTAATATTAGTTGATTTTATCTGTCATGGAATACCTAATCCTAAATTTTTTGAAAAATATGTAAAAGAATTAGAAAAAAAGTATAAAAGTAAGTTGATTTCCTTTAATTTCAGGTATAAAAAGAATGGTTGGGAAGATTATTGTATACGTTTGGAATTTGAAAACGGAAAAAGCATTTTAAAACCTGCCGCAGATGACCCATATATGAAACTATTTTTAAAAGATATTATATTGAGGGAGAGTTGTTATAATTGCAATTCAAGAGGTGATAGGCGTTATTCAGATATAACAATGGCAGATTTTTGGGGTATTAAAGATAGTTATCCTAATTTGTATGATAAAGATGGGGTATCTTTAGTAATAATTAATTCTAAAACTGGTCAGGATATTTTTTATAATATTAGCGATAGTATTAAATTTGATGAAGTTGATTTTGATATAGCAATAAAAAGTAATTTGTCTTATTGTAAATCACCAGAAAATCCAGCAATAATCAGAGAAAAAGTTTACTCCAATATGGATAAATATACAGTGCAGCAATTAGCAGATAAATTTGTTGATAAAATTTCATTAAAAAAGAAAATAAGATTATTTTTAGGCAAAATATTTAAAAAAATTAAAAGATTATTTAGGAAGTTTATCACAAAGGAGAAATAATGAATCACGATAACATTGAGGAAATTAAGAGGATAGAGTTAAATATTTTAGACGAATTTGCAAAAGTTTGTGATAAACTTGATGTTAAATACTTTTTGGCTTATTGGACTATGATAGGTGCAATTCGTCATAAAGGTTTTATACCTTGGGATGACGATATAGATGTAGTAATGATGCGAGAAGATTATGAAAAGTTTATAAATCAAGCACAAGCATTATTGCCGGAAAATTTATTTTTACAAAACTATAAGACAGACAAAAACTTTTTGTTGCAGTATAGTAAAATTCGAGATAATAACACCACTTTTATTGAGCAGTCACAATGTAAACTTGATATTAATCATGGGATATTTATTGATATTTTCCCTTTAGATTATTGCTATGATGCTAATGATAAAACCAAAAAATTATTCAAAAGAATTAAATTTAAATGTAGTTTATTAAGTCCATTTTTTTCACCTATTACAGATATAGAAAACGGTTATGGCTTTGCAAAAAAAACTATTTTAAAATTAAAAAGAATGGTACAAAGAATTTTATTTGCCTTACTATATGGTAGCAAGAAGAATACTGGTAAATTGCTTGAAGATATTGATAAAATAAAAATGTCAGTGCCAAAAGGTAAAAATGTAAGTGTTTTTGATGGCTTTATTGTAGAAAATAAAGATTGGTTTAATGAATGTGCTGAGTATGAATTTGAAGGTAAAAAGTATATCGGAGTTAAGGATTACCATAGTTATTTAACTCAAATTTATGGTGACTATATGCAACTTCCACCTGAAGAAAAATGTGTACCACAACATTATACTACAATAATTGATACTGGAAAATCTTATAAAGAATATATATAATTATTTTAAGTATTAAAAAAAATAATTTTTGCATATTATAGTGTGCGAATATGTTTAATATTCGCATATTTTGTTTGAAGTCTATTGATTTTTAATTTTTTATATGATATAATAAATATAATAAATAATTTAGCATTAAATAAAGAATTAATTTGATTAAAAATGGAAATTATTTATAATAGTTGTTTTATGTTTAATACATTTTGGCAATTATGTTTACTTAAGGAGAAATTATGTCAGATTATTCATTTTTAACTTCATGCTATATAAAATCAAAAGCGGATGAGTTTGTTATCGCTATGGATAGTATGTTAAATCAAACTTTGCCACCTGAACAAATTGTTATTGTATGTGATGGGGCAGTAAGTGAGGAAGTTGATACACTTATTAATGAATATGTGCAAAATAATACAAATTTGTTTACTATAGTGCGTTTAGAGCAAAATCAAGGACATGGTATTGCTATGCATGAGGGAGAACTTTACTGCCGTAACGAAATCATTTGTTGTATGGATATGGACGACATTTGCGTGTTGGATAGATGTGAAAAATTAATTAAATATCTTGATGAAAATCCTGACATAGATTTGGTAGGTAGTAATATATCTGAATTTATAGAGGATGTAGATAATATAGTTGGTGTAAGAGAAGTGCCAGAAACGCACGAAGATATTTGCAAGTTTATGAAAATGCGTTGCCCATTTAATCACATGTCTGTTGCAATGAGAAAGTCCGCACTTGAAAAAGC
The DNA here is from genome assembly GCA_910577795.1 of uncultured Christensenella sp. Classification (GTDB taxonomy): domain Bacteria; phylum Bacillota; class Clostridia; order Christensenellales; family UBA3700; genus MGBC100798. Next base: position 51,075 of record CAJTNW010000005.1, on the reverse strand, counting down.
AGGTGGGTATAAAGACTGTTTGCTTTATGAAGACTATTATTTGTGGGTCAGAATGTACCTTGCTGGCTGCAAGTTTCATAACATACAAGAAAATTTAATAAAAGCCCGTGTTGGTATGGAAATGTATGCTAGACGAGGAGGCTATAAGTATTACAAGAGTGGACGTAAATTGTTTAAATTTATGCACAAAAATAAAGTTATTAATTGGTTTGAGTACAAAAAAATTATCTTTATTAAATTTGTAGTACAAGTGTTGATGCCTAACTGGCTGAGAAAATGGTTTTATTTAAAATTTACCAGAAAAACAAATAAATAATTTTGATAAAAAAAGACATAAAAATTTATGTCTTTTTTATTTTTAATTTAAATTGTTGAATTTATAAATTTTTTTTAATAATCTATAATTATTTTGTTTCAGTTTCTTTTGAATTGTTTGTTTCTTCTTGTTTTTCTTCAGATTCTGTTTTTTCTGTTTTATGTGTAGCAGGTGTTGCAGATGATAACCCAACAACATCGTCAACTGGTAGAGAAAAAGCAATACCTTGTCCGGCTGTTTTTAAGCCTGCACCTTGATATAGTGCGTGCAAAACAGCATCTTTTATATCTTTAGATACTAGTATCATTACAATTTCTTTATCTGGCTGAATAGTAATATTAAAAAATTGTTCAGCCTCTCTATTAGCAGTACCTCTTGCATGAATAACTGTACCGCCTCTTGCGCCGGCTTCTTTAGCGGCATCCATAACAGTTTCGGAAAATCCCGCATTTACTATACATAATACCAATTCGTGTTTAGAATTACTCATTTTGTTTTATCCTCCTTAACTGCCATTTTGTTATTACTTAAAAATCCGTAAATCAATGTGCCTATTACACTTGTAAGTGGCACTGTAAACGCAATACCTTTGCCATCTTTAATTGTATTAAATTTTTCTTCGATAGCAGCAAGAGCATCGCTAATTTTATTTTCTTGTATGATACTAAAAATAACACTTTTTTCGTTATGAGCAAGACCTAATAATTCAAGCATACTTTGTGGTGCCATACCATTACCTAAAATTGCTGTTTGCATATTAACTTCAAAAGACTGAATTAAATCAAGATAAAATTCTGCTTTATTTCTGTTTACAATTGTGATTAATAACTTAAGTTTGTTTTGAGAAACTTTATTTGTTTTGTTATTAGCATTTTTTGCTTTGCTTACAGTTTTTGCCTTTTGAGGTGTTTTTAATTTTATGTTTTCTTGTATTTTGTTTAGTTTTTCTTTTCTAGTAATTTTAGAGGAAGTGTTATTTTCATTGTCATTTTTATTAGTAAATCTGTTTGGCATAATTCTTCCTCCTTAATCAAAGTATATGATTTGCTCGTCATCAGCAGACAAAATACGTTTCATTGCAATTTTGTTTCTAACTTTAGCAGACATTATTGCTTTAAAACCTAATGTTTGAATTGTTATAAGCGGTGTCATTGCAACCATTGCTACTACACCAAAAGCATCGGTAAGTACATTTTGCTGATTACCACTAATTAGCACACATGCTCCAATTGCAAGTGGCAAAATAAAACTAGAGGTTAGTGGACCGCTTGCAACTCCACCAGAGTCAAAAGCGATAGCAGTATAAATTCTTGGTACAAAGAATGAAAGTCCTAGTGATATTGCATAACCCGGAATTAGATAATACAATATAGAAAATTTAAATATCATTCTAATAAGTGAAAGTCCTATAGATAAACCAACTGCTATAGATAAAGCAATTAACATTTCTATTTTTTTTACACCGCCACCAGTAACTTCTTCAACCTGTTTGTTTAATACGTGTACTGCAGGCTCTGCAAGTACTACTACCATACCCAAAAGTATACCAATAAAAACAAGTAAGACTGGACTAAATTCTGCTATTTGTTCGCCTAGTTTAAAGCCAATAGGCATAAATCCTACAGATACTGCAACAAAGAAAATAGTTAAACCTAAAAAGGTATAAATAATACCAATACCAATTTGTAATAACTTTTTCTTTGGCAATTTTAGTATTGTAAATTGTAAAATTAAAAAGAATACTATAATCAAACCTAGCGCTTTTAATGTGTCAAGTGAGTGACTTAAAACAATACTACCAAAGTTAGATAGACTTGCTTCTACAGAGTAATCGGCAAGTTCGTATATCATTTCGCCACTTGAAGTCATTGCAAGCACTGCAAGTGCTATCATAGGTCCTATAGAGCAAAGTGCTATCAAGCCAAAACTGTTTTCATTTGAATTTCTTCCGCCAACAGTGTTTGCAATACCAAAACCTAAAGCCATAATAAATGGTACTGTGATAGGGCCTGTTGTTACACCGCCAGAGTCAAATGCTAAGGCTAAAAAGTCTGCTTTGCCACACTCTATCATAATTGCACAAAAGGCAAATAATAACATGTAAAAAAACATTAAAATCATAGAAAGATTTTTTTTGAATAATATTTTTAAAATAGAAATAACAAGGAATAATCCAACTCCAAGTCCAACAGTCATAATAAGTACAGTAGGAGAGATAACTGTTTTTACTTGTTCAGCAAGTACAGATAAGTCAGGCTCTGCAATAGTAATTAACACACCCATAACAAAACTTACTGCAATAAGTATAAAAACTTTTTTTGATTTAATAAGACCTGAACCTATATGTTCTCCCATTGGAGTCATTGCTAAGTCAGAGCCTAAGTTGAATAGTCCTATACCTAAAATTAAAAATATAGCAGAAATTGCAAAAGATACTATCTCAGTTGTAGATAATTTAGTAAGTGGAGTAAAAGAAATAATAAGCACTATTGCCGTAATTGGAAGTACGGATATAAGTGCTTCTTTCAATTTTAATAGTAATGCTTTAACCATATTTTCTCCTTTGCTTTTGCAATTTTACAATAAGATTTTAACATATAATTAAATAATTGACAAATATATATCTATAAAAAATAAAAAAATATAAATATTTAAATAATAAGCACAATTAATATTATTGGTTAACTATAGTCAAAAACATTTTTAATCACGATTTTTGACTGGTTTTTTGTTTGCTAAAGAGTAACTCGTGTCAATATGCTCAAATATTTTTTTAATATCCAAAGTACAACCATCTAATCTAATAGTAAGCCAATATTTTTTATTCATGTGATAGGCAGGAAAATAATTTACATTATCTATTATATTAGGAATAATTTCTGGATTTTCCATAAAATCAATAACTTCAACAAAATAGTCGCCATTTAATCCAATAGACTTCGCCTTAGTTTTTAAAAATGCACAATACCATTTTTTATTGTCTTTTCTTCTGCATACTGCATTGTTAGGTGATTTTTCCCATAAAAATTCTAGTTCATCACCATATTTACCTTTTATATAATTTGCAAGCATAGTGGTATAATTACTTTTAAAAACAGTTTTGTCAAAGCAATTATTTCTAATATCTATAAGTGTTTTTTCATACTCTTTTTTTACTTCGCCTATAAAAACCCCAGTTGCTCCTTCTGCTAGAAAAATTGTATATACTTCCTCACATTCCAAATCAAACACTTCTGTTTCAACTTCGCCATTAAGATTTACAAATATAGTTAATCTCATTTGATTATTAACTATCAAAGTAGAGTATTTGTATTGGTTGCTATCCAGTGTAAAACCATATTGTTTTAATTTATCAAAGTTTACTTTATATTGCTCAAATATTTCTTGTAATATTTTGTTCATATATATACCTTAAAAGATTTTAATATAATCATTATATCATAATTTTACTAATCTATCAAGATAGTTTGAAAATTTTTAATTATGCTTTTTTACTATATTAAACACAAATGTTTAAAATTATTGAATTCAAACTGAAATTATGGTATAATAAATAAAAATAAATCTTTCGAGTTGATAAATATAAGATTTTTCAACTGAAAAATTTTATAAAAAACTAATTAACTGCTCAAAAATCGGTATTATTTAGTAAAATAGGAGGAAATATGCCAGCATTATCTATTATGATTAAACCAGCATCTGGACTTTGCAATATGAAATGTGAGTATTGCTTTTATCACCAAATTGTAAATAATAGACAAGATGGTGTGCTTGGTGTTATGAGCAAGGAAACTACTGACAATTTAATAGAAAAAGCGATAAGTTTTGCAAAAGGTGATAAGATATTTATTGTGTTTCAAGGCGGAGAGCCTTTGCTTGCAGGTATAGAGTATTATAGACATTTTATTGAAAAAGTAAATAGTCTAAATTATAATGACAAGGTGTGTTATAGTTTGCAAACTAATGGTACATTGCTTAATGAAGAGTGGTGTGAGTTTTTTAAAGAAAATAATTTTTTGTTAGGAGTTAGTCTTGATGGAGACGCGACTGCTAATAAATTTAGAGTTATGCATGATGGAAATTCTTCTTTTGATAAAATTGAAAAAGGGATAATTCTACTTGAAAAGTATAAAGTTGATTACAATATATTGAGTGTAGTTACTGGTTATTTTGCAGATAATGTGGAGAGTATTTATAATTAT
>CAJTNW010000005.1:38166-46544 GCA_910577795.1 uncultured Christensenella sp. | reverse complement strand
TAAGAAAAAAGGTTATAAGTTTTTGCAATTTATACCTTGCTTAAAGCCATTTGGCGAAAATGTTGAAAGCGAACTTTATATGACTGCAAGACAATATCAAAATTATTTGATTAAACTATTTAAAATGTTTGCAAAAGATTTTTTGAATGACGAATATATAAGTGTTAGAAGTATGGATAATCTAGTAAGACTTTTTGCTGGAGTTCCTGCAAAACAATGTGGTATGAATGGTAGTTGTTCTAGGCAAATTGTTATAGAAGGCAATGGAAATATTTATCCATGTGATTTTTATTGTACTGATGAATGGTTGCTTGGTAATATAAATTTTTCTGATTTTAATAGTATATTAAATCAAGATAAGGCGGTTGATTTTTTAAAAGAGTCTTATAATATAGACTCAAAATGCAAAAATTGTGAATGTTTTAAAATTTGTCGTGGTGGCGGTTGCAAGCGAGAAAAAATTAGTCTTGATTATTGTGTGGCATATAAAAATTTTTATAGAAAATGTGAGCCTTTATTTAACAAAGTTTTGGAAAAATTGCGTGTTAGTATTTAAAATATTAATAATAAATATAAGTAGATGCTAGGTTATAATCATTGCAAAATTAAAAAAATTGTGATAACATTATAATAAGAAAAAGCAATTTAAAATTAAAATGAATATTTTATCTTGCAAAAAATAAAATTAAATTATAGGACTTCTGTGTTTTTTACATAAATAGATTAATAGGAGTATTTTTAATGAGTGATTTAATTAGTGTAATAGTTCCAGTTAGCAATGTGGAAAATTATTTGAAAGAGTGCGTGGATAGTATACTTGCACAAAATTATAGTAATTTGGAAATAATTTTGGTTGACGATGGTAGTTATGATGGGACTGCAAAACTTTGTGACGAATATGCACTTAGGGATAAACGAATAAAAGTTATACATGAGCCAGATTTAAATAATAGTGCTATTAAAAATATTGGTTTAAAGAGTGCAACAGGCAAATACATCACATTTATTAATGGTGGGGATTATGTTGCGGATAATTATATTGAAAGATTACATCACGGTATAACTTATTTTGATACAGATATTGCTTTTTGTAAGTATAAAAAATATTATACAAGTCATAACGAAAAAGTTTATGAAAATTATCTTGAGAACTCAAAAAATTATCTGCTTAATTTTGACGAGTTTGTAAGCAATGCCTTTTGTTTGGAAGAAGGTGAGAATGCAATTACTTGTAGTAGTTGGCGTACTCTTTTTAAAATGGAAATAATAAAAAAATGGAATATATCTTTTGACGAAAAAATTGAAATATGGGAAGATATTAGATTTTTATTTGAGTATTTAAAAGTTTGCTTGTCTTATTATGTTGTAGATGAGTATATGTATTATTTAAGATTAGACGAGATGGCAGAACAAAAATATAATGATAAATATATTGACATTAAGATAAATGCGTACAGAGATGTAGAAGATTTTATTAAAGACGAAAATATTAAAGGTATTATTAAATTTAACCTTATTTGGAATTTGTTTTATCATGAATTATCTAGCATATCAACATATTATGATAAAAATAAGGTGAACAAAATTTATTCACTTGATGAGTATAAAAATTTTAAGATAAAAACTTATATAGAAAATGCAAAAAATAAAAGTTTTTCTAGCATATTTTTTATGTTATTAATAAAAATGAAGATGCCTCATCTTGTATGGAAATTAAATAGAGAAAAAGAATAGTAATAAATATAGACTAAAATGGTGATTTATGGATAATATAAATGAAGGTAGGAAACACGTTTTTTCTTTTGAAGTTTTTCCTCCTAAACAAAGTACAAGTTTTGAAAAAATAAAAGAAGTAACCGATTCATTAATAGAATTGGAGCCAGACTTTATAAGTGTAACTTATGGTGCTGGTGGTAGCATAAAGGATAATAGGACAGTTGAAGTTTGCAAACTTATTGCAAATAGTGGGAAAAGCAAACCAGTTGCTCATCTTACTTGTATTGGCTCTAAAAAAGAAGAAATTGATGAGATTTTGTATTCGCTTAATAAAATTGGTGTAAAAGATATACTAGCACTTCGTGGCGATAAAAATCCTAATGTTACACAAAAAGGTGATTTTGAGCATGCAAGCGATTTGATTTATTATATTAAGTCTAAAATGGGTGATAAGTTTAATGTTTTGGCGGCTTGCTATCCTGCTGGGCATAATGAAAGTGTTTCTCAAAAACAGGATATAATTAATCTTAAGAAAAAAGTTGATGCAGGTGTAAGTGGCTTAATCACTCAAATGTTTTTTGACAATGAGGAATTTTACAGGTTTAGAGATTTGGTAGAGGTCAGTGGAATAGAAGTGCCAATAGAGGCGGGAATAATGCCTATTACAAACACCAGACAAATAGAAAAAGTTATTTCGTTATCTGGTGCAAGTATGCCAGCAAGACTTACTAGACTTATTGCTAAATATGGCAGAAATGATGATGCTATGTTTGATGCGGGTACAAGTTTTGCAACTTCACAAATAGTTGAACTTTTATCTAGTGATATTAATGGTATTCATTTGTATACAATGAATAATCCTGCTGTAGCAAAAAGAATACATAGTGTAGTAAAAGGACTACTAAAATTTTAATAACATGGGGAAACTATGGCTATTGATAAAAAATTAGTTAAAAAATATCTTGATTATAAAGGAATTGATGGGGATTTTGATTTGTATATAGATGAGGTATTTTTAGAAGTCAAAAATATTAGTAATCCAAAAAAGATTTGCGTAATTAGCAATTGCTTTGTTGAAAATGGTTATTATAAACTGGACAACCTTGGTTTAGTTTTAAAAAGCGATGATATAAATAAATTGTTTATTAATTGCAAAAGTATTGCAACTATGGTTGTAACTTTAGGATTAGCAGTTGATAAAAAAATAGCAATTTATGCAAAAACAGATTTAAAAAGGTCTTTAGTGATGGATGCTGTTGCAAGTGTATATGTGGAAAGTATTCTTGACGAACTTGAGTGTGAAGTTGTAAAAGAAAGCAATTTGTATAAAACAATGCGGTTTAGCCCAGGGTATGGCGATTTGGATATTAGTATTCAAAAAGATTTAATTGAAATTACTAGTGCTAGTAAATATCTTGGTATAAATGTTAATGGAAATTATTTAATGACACCATTAAAGTCGGTAACTGCATTTGTTGGTTTTTCGGATGAAAAACAAGTGTTTAGCAATATATGCCTAACATGTCCGCAAAAGGGTAGTTGTAACAAAAAATGTAGTAAAGCACAATAATAGAATATTTAAAACAATGTGATGTTTTATTTACTAGTTTGAGAGGATAAAAATGAAAGATTTATTTGCAAAAAAAGTTGTAGTATTAGATGGTGCAATGGGTACTATGCTTTTTAATAATGGTTTAAAAGTTGGCGAAAAACCAGAAATGCTTAATCTTACTAATCCAGATATAATTTTTAATATACATAAATCATATTTGGATAGTGGTGCAGATGTGATTTATACTAATACTTTTGGTGCAAATAAAATAAAAATGAAAAACTATCCTTATAAGGAAGTTATTGAAAAGGGAATAGAAATTGCAAAAAGTGCTGTTAAAAGTTGTGGACACGGCTTAGTTGCTTTGGATATGGGTAGTATTGGTGAATTGCTTGAGCCTCTTGGTAGTATGACTTTTGATAGTGCGTATGATGTGTATAAAGAAATGGTGGAAATTGCTAAAGACAAAGTAGATTTGTTTGTAGTAGAAACTATGAGTGATTTGTACGAACTTAAAGCGGCAGTTTTGGCAATTAAAGAAAATAGTAATAGGCCAATTATTACTACAATGAGTTTTGACGAAAGTATGCGTACATTTGCCGGCTGTCCGTTAGAGGCTATGATAGCAACAATGGAAGGCTTGGGTGTTGATGCTTTGGGTGTAAATTGCTCATTAGGACCAAAACAACTTGGAAATATTGTTAATGTATTATTAAAAAAATGCAGTTTGCCTATAGTTTTAAAACCAAATGCAGGTTTGCCAGTAATTAGAAATGGTGTGACAGAATACGATGTTGACGAAGAAGAATTTGCGGCAACAATGGCTGAGTATGTAAAAAAAGGTGTTAGTGTTGTTGGTGGTTGCTGTGGTACAACGGATAAATACATTGCAAAACTATCTGAAAAGATAAAAGGAATAAAGCCTGCTAAAAGAAATATAGAAAATGTATTTTGCCTTGCAAGTGGCACAAAATATTTGGAAATAAATAGTCCAAAAATTATTGGTGAGAGAATAAACCCTACAGGCAAAAAATTGATGAGAGAAGCAATTGCAAATAAGGATATTGCTTATTTTGAAAATCAAGCAGTAGAACAAATGCAAGCGGGTAGTGATATTTTGGATATTAATATGGGTATACCTAATATCAACGAGGCAGAGATGATGAAAATTGCTGTAAAGGCAGTGCAGTCAGTTGTAGATTTGCCACTTCAAATAGATAGTAGTGACCCACTTGCTGTTGAAGTTGGTGCAAGGTATGCAAACGGAAAAGTTATTATCAATTCGGTAAATGGTGATGATGAAACTTTAAATAAAATATTGCCTATTGCAAAAAAATATGGGGCAATGGTTTTAGGTCTTACTATTGATAAAGATGGTGTGCCTAAAACTGTAGAAAAAAGATTAGAGATAGCGGAAAAAATTATTAATCAGGCTATGAAAATCGGTATTAAAAAGGAAAATATCATTATTGACTGCTTGACTTTGACTGTTGGTGCAGAGCAAGAACAAGCAATTAAAACATTGGTTGCTATAAAAAAAGTTAAAGAAAAATTTGGTGTTAAAACTGTGCTTGGTGTGTCTAATATTTCTTTTGGTTTGCCAAACAGACAAATAGTTAATAGTCACTTTTTGACAATGGCATTAAGTTTTGGGTTGGATTTAGCAATTATTAATCCTAATATTGCCGAAATGATGCAGAGTTTTAAGGTTTATAACCTGATTACTGGCACAGATAAAAATGGTGTAGACTATATAAATAGTTATAGCAATGTGGTTAGTGAAAAAATTAGTAGTAATAATGAATATAGTTTAAAAGAATGTATTATTAAATCTTTAAAAAACAAGGCGACAGATTTAGTTAAAGAATTATTAGTGTCTAATAATGGTTTAGATATTATAGATAACGAGGTTATACCAGCACTAGACTATGTTGGTGATATGTATGAAAAAGGCAAATTGTTTTTGCCACAACTTATAAGTTCTGCTGAAGTTGCAAAATCTGTTTGTGATATAATAAAATTGACTTTGGGTAATAGTGCCACTCAAAATTCAGTAAAAATAGTTTTAGCAACGGTAGAAGGTGATGTGCACGATATTGGAAAGAATATTGTTAAAACTGTGTTGCAAAATTATGGTTATCAAATAATTGATTTAGGAAAAGATGTGCCAATAAATAAAGTAGCAGAAATAGTAAAACAAGAAAAACCTCAGATTTTAGGTTTGTCTGCACTTATGACTACTACTGTAAAAAATATGGAAAAGACTATTGCTTGTGTGCGTCAATTTGATAGTGATATTAAAGTGTTTGTAGGTGGTGCAGTGCTTAATGAAAGCATAGCAAAACAAATTGGTGCAGATTATTATAGCAAAGACCCAAGACAAATGGTTAAGATATTGCAAAGTTTAAATCTATAAGTTAAAATAAATTTAAAAATAGAAAAAAGTTTGAGGTTACTCAAACTTTTTTTTGTTTAAAATCTTTCAAAAATCGGTATTATTTTTATAAATTATATGTTTTTTACTATTATTATTTTTTCTTGCTAACAAGATAATTTAGTTGGTTAGTAATCTCACATGTTACAATATTATAACCTGAATCACTTAAGTGCAAGCCATCAATTGTGTAAGTTTTATTTAGTTTATCATCTAATAATAAAGAGTTATGTGTATCTAAATAAATAACTTTTTTTGTTTTGCATAAATATTTAAGTGCAATGTTTGTATTGTTAATAGTTGAGTTTTCTCTGACTTTTGTTAAATTTTTTGAGTTATAACTATTAAGGGTAACAGTTGGATAAATGGAATCAACTATTATAGTACAATTAGGCAATTGAGTTTGCAATTGATTTATTATTTTATCCATATTGGCAATATATTTTTCGTTAGGAATATTGTGACCTATATCATTTGTGCCTACATGAATTATTACGACAGATGGCTTTAAATCAATTACATTTGTTTGAAGTCTATTTAATACATCTTCTGATTTGTTGCTAGATATACCACGATTTATATAATCTTTATCTTTAAACCATTTTTTTAAATCATATAACTCAAAAATACTATCTCCTACAAATACAACACCATTTTGTGGTGTGCTTGATGCAATTGCAGCATATTCTTCTGCTTTTTTAAGTTGTGTTTTTTGAGAAGTTAATAATGCCTCACCATATAAAATGTATATGATAGAAACGCACCCTAATATAGTAAATAATAATAGTATTATTGCAATAGATGCAAACATTATTTTTCTTTTTTGATTATAATTTAGTTTTTTAATATTCATCTTTTGCCTCTAAGATATATTATAAATTTATTATATCATTATTATTTGCAAATTGCAATAGATTAATATCCTTTTAATAAATAAAGCGGTACAAAAGAAATTTTTTAAAAAAATAATTTTTTTGGAATATATTGTACAGATAAGCAATATTCTATAATGATAAAGGTTTGGAGGATAGAGAATGGATAGCGTAACTATTTATCAAGACATTGCAAAAAGAACAAATGGCGATATTTATATCGGAGTAGTAGGACCTGTCAGAAGTGGCAAGTCTACATTTATTAAGAAGTTTATGGACGAGTTGGTTTTGCCTAATATTGTAGATGAAAATGAGAAAATCAGAATAACAGATGAACTTCCTCAATCAGCAACTGGTAAGGCTGTTATGACAACTCAGCCACAATTTGTGCCTGACAAAGGTGTTAAAGTGGATTTGGAGGGAAACCTAAAAGTTAATATTAGACTTATTGACTGCGTTGGATATATGGTGAATGGTGTGGAAAATCAAGATAGAATGGTTAATTCGCCTTGGTTTGCACATGAAATTCCTTTTGCAGAAGCAGGTGAGATAGGTACTAAAAAAGTTATGTGTGACCACTCTACTATTGGAATTGTTGTAACTACAGATGGCAGTATTACTGATTTTGCTCGCAAAGATTATGAAGAATCTGAAGAGAGAATTATTGCAGATATGAAAAAGACAAATAAACCATTTGTTATTTTGCTTAATACAAAAAATGCCGATAGCCCTGAGACTAAAAGAATAGTAGAAGAAATGCAAACTAAATATTGCGTGAGTGTGGTTGCAAAAAATGTAAGCAGTATGAATATTAAAGATATTCAAGAATTACTTTATTGCATATTAGGTGAGTTCCCTTTAAGAATGATAGGTGTTACATTGCCAAAATGGATGCAAATGTTATCATTTGATAGTGAACTAATTACAAAAATTATGTCTGCACTAGCAAGTAAAATGGTTAACTTAAATAAAATGTGTGATTATGAAAAGTTAAAAGACATATTTACTGGCGATGAAGACTTTAATAATGTTGACAACATTGACGTTCGTTTTGATGATGGTAGTTTAGTATTAAATATTATGCCAAAAGAAGAGTTGTTCTATAAAGTTTTAAGCGACTGCTGTGGTGTTAATGTAAAAGACGAATCTGCTTTGTTTGGATATATTAAAAATGCTGTTAGAGCAATTAAAATTTCTAGCAAAATGGATAAGGCTTTAGAATCTGTTGACCAGTATGGTTATGGTGTGGTTATTCCTAATGAGGAAGAAATTAATTTTAACACACCAGAAATTGAAGTTAATGGCAATAAAAAGAATATTAAAATGTCAGCAGACTGCACATGTCTTCATATTATGAAAGTTGACATTAAAACAAATGTTAATCCTATTATTGGTGCAGGTACACAAGCACAAGATATGGTTAATTATCTTGAGAGTGAGTATGCAGAAAACTTAGATGAGATTTGGCAAACTAATATGTTTGGTAAAAAATTGTGTGATATTGCAAAAGATGGGTTGTCTCAAAAAATGTATGCTATGCCAGTTGAAGCACAAAACAAATTACGTAAGACTGTTTGCCGTATTGTAAATGAAGGTAGAGGCGGAGTACTTTGCGTATTGCTTTAATATAAAATATATTTTGTCTTCATAATAAAGTATTAAAAAATGTGGCGGTCTTAACGTCACATTTTTTAATTATTCTGTCAAAAATCGGGACTATTTTGTTTTTACTACATTTATATGTATGGTTTTTTGTGTAAATTTTGTAATAAAAATTTGTTTATGTAGTGGCAGTGATGATTAT
>CAJTNW010000005.1:29109-38147 GCA_910577795.1 uncultured Christensenella sp. | reverse complement strand
AAAATACAGGTTATAATTAATAAATATAAATAAAAATAAAATAATGCGACGAATAAAAACAAAATATTTATGCAATTTTAAAAATTTGGTATTGACGGATATGGTAAAATGTGTTAAACTTAAGTTATAAAAATACAGACAACAAGGGGGGTATATGAATAACACGCAAAACGATTTGCCGATTTATTTATATCATGAAGGCAAGAATTATCAGTCATACAAATTTTTCAGCCCTCATAAAGAAGGAAAAAATTGGGTGTTCCGTGTATGGGCACCTAATGCAAGAGCAGTACATTTGGTAGGTGATTTTAATCATTGGCAAACTGGAGAAGATAAGTTTGAATTAATATCTGATGGTATTTGGGAATGTGTTACTCAAAAACCTAAAATGTTTGATGCTTATAAGTTATGTATATTCAAAAAAGATGGCAGTAAGGTGTTAAAGTGTGACCCTTATGCAATTCATGCAGAAACAGCACCTCAAAACGCATCTAAAGTTTATGAATTAGATAAATTTAACTGGACAGATGATGAATGGATAGAAAAACATGATAATACTAATTCTTTTGAGTCACCTATGAATATTTATGAGTTGCACTTTGGGTCTTGGAAACAATATCCTGACGGCAATTATTATAGTTATAAGGATATGGCAAAAGAGTTAATACCTTATGTTAAAAAAATGGGTTATACTCATATTGAGATTTTGCCTATGACAGAATATCCATTTGATGGTTCTTGGGGATATCAAGTAACAGGATTTTTTGCACCAACTTCAAGATATGGTATTCCAAAAGACTTTATGTACTTTATTGATAAATGTCATAAGGAAGGCATAGGTGTTATTTTGGACTGGGTAGTTGCTCATTTCCCTAAAGATGAACATGGTTTGATGGAATTTGATGGTAGCAGACTTTATGAGTATCAAGATGAATTAAAATGTGAACATAAAGAATGGGGAACAAGAATATTTGACTATAGCAAAAACGAAGTTAAATCATTTTTAATATCTTCTGCAATGTATTGGCTAGGGGAATATCATATTGATGGTATTAGAGTGGATGCGGTTGCAAGTATGTTGTACCTTGATTATGGTAGAAAAAATGGTGAATGGAGACCTAATTGCTTTGGTGGTAACTATAATTTAGAGGCAATAGACTTTTTGAAGGAATTAAACAAAACTTGTTTGACAGAGCATAAAGGTGCTTTAATGATAGCGGAAGAATCTACTGCTTTTCCAATGGTAACAAAACCTACTGAAGATGGTGGATTAGGCTTTAATTATAAGTGGAATATGGGTTGGATGAATGATATGTTGAGTTATGTTTCGCTTGACCCGTTTTTTAGAAAAGATAATCATAATAAAGTTACTTTTTCTATTACTTATGCTTATTCCGAAAATTATATTTTGCCATTATCTCATGACGAGGTAGTTCACGGAAAATGTAGTATGATAGGCAAGATGCCATTATACTATGATGATAAGTTTGAAGAATTAAAAGCATTTTATGGTTATATGATAGGTCATCCTGGTAAAAAATTATCATTTATGGGTAATGAATTTGGACAATTTATTGAATGGAATTATAAACAAGGGCTTGACTGGTTATTACTTGATTATGATAAGCATCGTATGCTTCAAAGTTTTGTAAAGGCATTAAATAATTATTATCTTGATAATAAGGAAATGTATGAACAAGACTGCAGTTATGACGGATTTAAGTGGCTTGTTGTAGACGATAGGGAACAAAATATTGTTTCATTTGTAAGGTACGCAAAAGATGGTGAATTTACTGTGGTTTTAGTTAATTTTTCACCAGTTAAACGAGAAAAATATGATATGGGTGTACCTAAAGCAGGTAGTTATAGTGTTAAACTTGATAGTTCGCTTGAAAAGTTTGGCGGTCATAAAATTAAAAATAAATCATATAAAGCAAAAAAAGGTAACAAACACGGATGTGATTACTACATTACACTGGAAATAGAACCAAATTGTGTTATGTTTTTTAAATGTAAATAAATAGGAGGGGAACTTCATGTTACACAATAATAAAGAATGCGTTGCAATGTTACTTGCAGGTGGACAAGGTACAAGACTTGGAGTATTGACAAAAGATACTGCAAAACCGGCTGTGCCTTTTGGTGGAAAATATCGTATTATAGATTTTCCATTATCAAATTGTATAAATTCGGGTATTGATACTATTGGTGTATTAACTCAATATCAACCATTTGATTTGAATCAATATATCGGAAACGGACAACCTTGGGATTTGGATAGGTTAAATGGTGGAGTATATGTATTGCCACCTTATATGAGAGGTAAATCTGGAGAATGGTATAAAGGTACTGCAAATGCTATTTATCAAAATATAGCCTTTATAGATAAATTTATGCCAGAATATGTTTTGATTTTGTCTGGTGACCATATTTATAAAATGGATTATTCTGAAATGCTTGCGGCTCATAAAAAACGCAATGCGGACTGCACAATTGCTGTTATAGATGTACCAAAAGAGGAAGCATCAAGGTTTGGTATTATGAATACTAATCCTGATGGCAGTGTATACGAGTTTGAGGAAAAACCTAAAAAACCTAAGAGCACTAATGCTTCTATGGGTATTTATATATTTACATGGGAAAAACTTAAAAAGTACCTTGTATCTGACGAGGAAGATAAGAAGTCAGAAAATGACTTTGGTAAAAACATCATACCAAATATGCTAAAAGCAGGCGAAAAATTGTTTGCGTATGACTTTAAAGGTTATTGGAAAGATGTTGGTACAATTTCTAGTTTGTGGGAAGCAAATATGGATTTGTTAGATACTAAAAGTGGTTTAGTATTAAATGACGATAAATGGAAAATTTATGCAAGGTCTACTGCAGAGCCACCACATTTTACTGGCGATGGTGCAGTTATTAAAAACTCTTTGGTAACAGAAGGTTGCTCAATACTTGGTAGTGTAATAAATTCTATTATTTCACCATCTGTAGTGGTTGGTAAAAATGCTTTGGTTGAAGACTGCACAATAATGCCGGGAGTTATTATTCAAGACAATGCGGTTGTAAAACATTCAATTATTGGTGCGGGTGCAGTAATTGGTAGTGGTGCTGTGGTTGGTGAGAGCCAAAAAGAACCGGTTAATGGAGAATGGCAAATTACAGTTGTAGGGCCTAATGCAATTGTTCAACCGGGTGCAGTTGTGCCTGTAAATGCAATGATAGACGGGGGTGAATTAGCATGAATAACAATATAATGAGTGTAGTATTTGCAAGTGATTCTGCAGAAGCAAAATTGAATGAATTGACTATTCATAGAACTACTGCTTCTTTGCCTTTCTGTGGCAGATATAGATTTATTGATTTTACTTTGTCAAACCTAGTTAATAGTAACATTACAACTATTGGTATTATTACAAAATCTAATTATAGTTCGCTTATGGACCATATTCGTATGGGTCGTGACTGGGATTTGAATAGAAAAAATAGTGGTATAGCAGTATTCCCTCCATACGTTTCAAATATTAGTAGAAATGTTTACAGAGGTAAAATTGAGGCACTTCATGGTATTATGGACTATATCACAAATGCAAAGGAAGAATACATAGTGCTTACTAATAGTAATATTGCTGCTAATATAGATTATGAGGAAGTTTATAATGCTCATATTAAAGCAAATGCAGATATTACTATGATAACTCACATGGCAAAACCTAATAATTGTACAAGAGTTATTGTAAAGAGTGATGAAGACAATTTTGTTAAAGAAATGCTTATTAAAAATTCTAAATCAGATGAGGTATCTCAAATATCTTTGAATATTTACCTTATGAAAAAAGACCTTCTATTGAAAATGATAGAACTTGGATATGAACAAGGTCACATGAATTTTGAAAGACATACTTTGCAACAAAATTTGGATAAATTAAAGATTTACGCATATTTACATAATGGCTATTCAGCAATTATTGATGATATTCAGTCATATTATGGTGAAAATATGAAAATGCTAGATAGTAAGGTTAGAAATGATTTGTTCTATCGTGCAGGTAAAATTTATACAAAAACAAAAGATAGCGTGCCAACTATTTATAGAGAAAAATCAAATGTCAATAATAGTTTAATTGCTGATGGCTGCGATATTAATGGTACAGTAGAAAATAGTATATTATTCCGTGGTGTTGTGGTTGAAGAAGGTGCTGTTATTAGAAATAGTATAGTAATGGAGCATGGCATTATTCAAAAAGATGCACAACTAAGTTATACTATCACAGATAAAAATGTTGTAATAACTGAAAATAGACGTATTGCTGGCTATGACACATATCCTGTTGTTATAGCAAAAAATAAAACCGTTTAATTATTATAGGGGGTAAAAATGGAAACAGAAAAGAAAACTACTGCTAAAGCAAAAACTACTACAAAAGAAGATAGTGCAAAAAAAACTAGTGCACCAAAAACTACTACTAAAAAAGTAGAAGATAAAGCAGAAAGTAAGCCAAAGGCTACAAAAGTTGCTGAAAAAGCAGTTGTAACAGATACTGCTGTTGTTGAAAAATCAAAGGCTAAGACAACAAAAAAAGAAAATGTAAAACTTGACGTTAAAGTTGAAGATATTAAAAAAGAAATAGAAAATAAAGAGGCTGTAACAGCAAAGGCTAAAAAAGAGACTAAAGCCGAGGTAAAAACAGAGCCATATAAAAAGAAGATTTTGTTTTTGGCAGGAGAGTCTGCACCATTTATTAGAACTGGTGGTTTAGGTGATGTTGCTGGTGCACTTCCAGCCACTTTAAATGCACTTGGAGCAGATGCAAGAGTTATGTTGCCACTTTATATGGATATTCCACAAGATTTTAAAAATGCTATGAAATATATTGGTAGTGTTTATGTTACTCTTGCTTGGAGATATCAATATTGTGGATTATTTTCATATAACTACAATGGTGTGACTTATTACTTTGTGGATAATGAGTATTACTTTAAAAGAAATGGTGTTTATGGTCATTATGATGATGCTGAAAGATTTGCATTTTTCTCTAAAGCATGTCTTGAGGCTTTAAGACTAATAGATTTTTATCCTGATGTAATTCATGCAAATGACTGGCATACTGCGTTGACACCAGTATTTCTTGACTGCTTTTACAGAGGTATTCCTGAATATCAAAATATTAAAACTGTATTTACTATTCATAATATTGAGTTCCAAGGTAAATATGGCGAAGATTTGATTACTGATATTTTAGGTTTGCCAGAAGATAGACATAGTTTGGTTAAATATGCTAAATGCAGTAACTTTATGAAGGGTGCAATAGAGGCAAGTAATGCTGTAACAACAGTTTCACCATCTTATGCAAATGAAATAATGGACAGATATTATTCTTATGGATTAGATAATATTTTAAGACAAAGAGGTTATAAGTTAAGCGGTATTGTAAATGGTATTGATGTTGATTTGTATAATCCTGTAACTGATAAAGCCTTGTTTAAAAACTTTGATTTTACAACAATAGAGGATAAGCAAATTAATAAGCAAGAACTATTAAAAATGTTTGATATGAACTATAATAGCAATACTCCATTAATTGGTATGGTAACAAGACTAACAGAGCAAAAGGGTGTTGATTTGCTTCTTGCAAGAATTGACCAATTAATGCAAAGCGATTTGCAAATAATCATTTTAGGTAAAGGCGACTGGAAATATGAAAGTAAACTTCAAGAGTTGCAAAACAGATATTATGGTAAATTGAAAGTTATAATCAATTTTTCAACTGATATTGCAAACAAGATTTATGCTGGTAGTGATATGTTTTTAATGCCATCTAAGTTTGAGCCTTGTGGTTTAAGCCAAATGATAGCAATGAGATATGGTACTATTCCTATTGTAAGAAGAACAGGCGGGTTAAATGATACTGTTATTGGCTTTAATCCTGCAGAACTTACTGGTAATGGCTTTACTTTTTATAGTTTTAATGCTGATGATATGTGTGATGCAATTTATAGAGCAGTTGGCACTTACCATAACAAACGTGAGTGGATTTCTTTAATTGCAAATGCTATGTCTGCTGATTTTTCTTGGGAGGCATCTGCTAAAAAGTATTTAGAATTATATAACAAATTATAAAATTAATAAAGTTATTTGTTTAATGCAAACTTATTTTTGATTAATAATTTAGATTTTTACATTTTTTAAATTATGTAAACAAAATGTAAAATAATTTATTTAATTGTTTAAATTGTTGCTTAAAATTGCATTATGACATATAATTAATAGGTAAAATAAAGTTTTGTATGCAAAACAATTTGGATATTTTGTGTAATTAATTAGTAATTTTGTTTTTAAAAATAGTTAATAAATTTTCTAATATCGCTTGGAAGGCTAATTTAGTTTTCCTTGCGATTTGTTAAGGAGTAATATGATAACAACAGAAGAATTTGAGAAAAAAATTGAAAGTTTGGCTACTGTTATGTTTGGAAGAAAAATTGAAGACTGTAATCATAATCAACTTTACAAGATTATTGCATCTGCAGTTAAAGATGTGCTAACAGAAAAGAGACTAACTTTTAAAAAGGCATGTGCTGAGCAAAAGGCAAAGCATGTATACTATATGTCAATGGAGTTTTTGCTAGGCAAATCTCTAAAAAACCATTTGTTTAATCTTGGCATAAGCGATATGGTTGACAAGACTTGCAAAAAGTATGGTTGCAGTCTTGATGAACTTTGCGAAATTGAGCCAGATGCAGGTTTGGGTAATGGTGGTTTGGGTAGACTTGCTGCTGCTTATATGGAATCACTTACAAACTTAAGTTATCCTGCAAGTGGATTTTCTATTAAGTATGAGTTTGGTATTTTTAAACAAAAAATGGCAGACGGCTGGCAAATGGAATTGCCTGATGAATGGTTAAAAGATGGTGCTGTATGGCTTGCTCCACGTGAGGACGATATTTTCCCTGTTACTTTTGGTGGTGAAGTTGTACAACATTGGAATAACAACAGAATGGTTGTAGAAATTAAAAATGCTGATACAGTTCTTGCTGTACCTTATGATATGAATATTAGCGGTTATCATACAGATGCTGTTAATACTCTAAGACTTTGGGATGCTAAAGCATCAATGGATTTTGATATGCAAGCATTCTCTAGAGGTGATTATATTAAAGCATTGTATAATAAATCTCTTGCAGAGTCTATTAGTAAAGTATTATATCCAGCAGATGACCATATCGAGGGTAAATCTTTAAGACTTAAACAACAATACTTCTTTGTTTCTGCATCTATTCAGTCTATTATTAAAAAACATCTTAATGATTATGGTACTTTGGATAACTTTGCTGATAAAGTATCTATCCACATTAATGATACACACCCAACATTGTGTATACCAGAATTAATGAGAATTTTGCTTGATGTTTATGGTTATAGTTGGGATAATGCTTGGAAGATAGTATGTGGCACTATGAGTTATACAAACCATACAGTTATGGCAGAGGCTTTGGAAAAATGGCCAGAGAGTTTGTTTGTTATGTTATTGCCTCGTATTCATCAAATTGTTGCTGAAATTAACAAAAGATTTTGTGCTGATTTATGGGATTTCTATCCAAATGACTGGAATAGAGTTGCAAACAATGCTATTTTGCAAAATGGTCAAGTTAGAATGGCTAACTTGTGCTTAGCAGCATCTCATACTATCAATGGTGTTAGTGCTTTGCACAGTGATTTGTTAAAACAAGATGTATTCCATGACTACTATAATATGCAACCTAAAAAGTTTACAAATGTAACTAATGGTATTACTTACAGACGTTGGCTTGCTTTGTCAAACCCTAAACTTACTGCATATATTAGTTCACTTATTGGTGATGACTTTTTAAAAGATAGCAATAAACTTGCAGACCTTGTTAAATTTAAAGGTGATAAAAAGGTATTGGCAGAGTTTAGCAGAATTAAAAAGGAAAATAAGGAAAGACTTGCTAAATACATTAAAGAGCATAATGGCATAGATGTTGATGTAAATAGTATTTTTGACGTACAAGTTAAACGATTACATGAGTATAAAAGACAACTTTTAAATTGTATGAATATTATTGATTTGTATATAAGACTTAAGGAAAATCCTAATTTGGATATTCACCCAAGAACATTTATTTTTGGTGCAAAAGCAGCCCCAAGTTATTATACTGCAAAATCAATTATACGTCTTATTTGTATGCTAGGTGAGCAAATTAATAACGACCCGGATATAAAGGGTAAAATTAAAGTTGTATTCCTAGAGAATTACCGCGTAAGCCTTGCAGAAATTGTTATGCCTGCATCTGATGTAAGCGAACAAATATCTATAGCAGGTAAGGAAGCATCTGGTACTGGTAATATGAAATTTATGATAAATGGTGCTGTTACTATGGGTACTATGGATGGTGCTAACGTAGAAATCCACGAAAATGTTGGTGACGAAAATATCTTTATCTTTGGACTAAGAGAAAATGAAGTTGCAAAAATGTATAAAGAAGGTTATAATCCTTCAAGATATTATAATGAAAATTACAGAATTAAACGTGTAATTGATATGTTAAACGAAGGTATTGGTGGTGTTAAATTTAATGAAATTGCTCATATTTTGACAACTAAAGACCCATATATGTGCTTGGCTGACTTCCAAAGTTATGTTGATGCTCAAGACGAATTGGATAAGGCTTATGGAGATAAAGAACGTTGGAACAGAATGTCACTTGTAAATGTTGCTAAGAGCGGTTTCTTCTCTTCAGACAGGTCAATACAAGAGTATGCTGATAGAATTTGGGCTTTGTCACCAGTAAAAGTTAAAAAAGTAAAAGTAGTAAAAAGTGCAGCAAAAACTGAAAAAATAGATGAAGGAAAACCTGCTGACAAACCAAAAACTACTACTAAAAAAGCACCTGCTAAAAAGAATAATTAATTATTAAAATAGTATTAATTTTAGCAATTTTAAAATGAATATTTAAATAGTTTTTAATTGATAATAAGCAAGAAAACTCTCATAAATTTATGAGAGTTTTCTGTTTTT
>CAJTNW010000005.1:0-29073 GCA_910577795.1 uncultured Christensenella sp. | reverse complement strand
AGAAAAAAGTAAAAATTTTAATTAAATCCTATCAAAAATCGGGGGTAAAATTAAATTTTTAGTATTTTTAAACAATTTTTTCGTAAATTTTATTGCTAAAATTAGAAAAATACAAAGTTGCCTGGTGTGATAAATAAGTAACTTATTAAAGCCATAAGTCCAACTATAACTGGTTGATGAATGATATAAAAAATTAGTGCTTTATTGCCAAAAAAATTAATTGGTTTATACCAGCCATATTTATCTAAAACAGGCAATACAGATTTTTTGTTGCCATAAACAAAACCGCCAACACTTGCACCTAATAATACATATGCTAAATGCGGTAGCATAGGAAAATAATCTGTAGAATAATAATCGCCTAAATAACTTGCAATAAATCCTAAATTCTCATTTGCGTTTTGTGGTGGTGAGTTAGTATAAACTCCAGATACTGCTATAATAACCATACCTGCTATTAAACATACCATACTGATTAATCTTTTATCTTCACGGCAAACTTTTGATATGATAAAATAAATCAAAATTGAAAATGCAAGCATGTGCAATACACCAAAACGAATTTCCATATTAAAGGTGGAAGTTACAGTGGTTATGCCAAAGGCTAAAAATAATGCTATTACACCACGTTTTAAATTGTTCCTTGATAAATTGCAGGAGATTCCGCAAAGTATAAAAAACAAATTGAAGATTATTGGGTGAAATATTTCTCTTAGTAACCCGTATTCGTAGTTGCAAGCAAATTCGTATATTCCTGTAAAAGCATCTGGATTTGTACTTACCCAAACATCACCAAAAATATCTGCGATATTATACATAAAATGGTCCCAAATCATAAGTAGTACACAAATACCTCGAATAAAATCCAGTTCCCATATTCTATCTTTTTTTGTTGCTTTTGAGAAGTTTTTTTTGATAGCAATGCTGTTTTTAATGTTTTTTACCATGCCGTTTATTTTCCTCCTCAAAATTTTGTGGTTTTTCTTTTACATCTATTAATCTAAAATCACCATTTTTGTATTCCTGAAAAACTTTAAAGTGATTATTATATTCATGTACAATTATTGATGGATTATTACGAGAACGATAAACCTTAGGAGGGATAAAACCTTTTCTACTTATATTCGGGTCATAGTATGGGTGACTTTTATGTGGCATACCACCTTCGTATTTTTTAAAGTACTTTATTGGCTTTTTTTCATACATTTTTTGACGTTTACTTGCATCCTTTCTCTCTTGCAGTTCACGTTTTGCTTTTTCACTTTCAATAATCTGTTTTATAGGTTTAACGATTAAGTTTCTTACAGATATAATTAAACTGCCTATAAGTGTAACTACAAGACCAATGTAGAATAGTATTGTATTAGTGTTTACTATGCTTAAATTTAATCCGCCAGTAAGCATTAATATGCCACAAATAAGCATGTAAATTGCAGGTATCCATAAACCAAAATAAAGTAGTATATATGCAAGGCAATACAGCACAACTTTGACGACTTTGTAAATCGCCTTAATAACCCATGCTAAAATTGCTGTAATTCCTAACATAAGCGCCCTCTTGCAAATTAATATAGTTATTATACCACAAAATTCGTCATTTGTAAACGATTTAATAAAAAATTGGCATATATACTAAACTTTATATATTTTTGCGATTTTAAGGCAAATAATGGCCTTAAAAGTAGCAACAGAATAATTATGAAATTACACTTTTATTGAATATAGAAATAAAATTTTTTGCAAAAAAAACAATAAATATAGAGTGAAAAAATAAAGGATTTTTGTGCGAAAAATTAAAAAAATGTTAATTTTATTGATGCTATTTATAAACATTTTAATCAAATTATGTGTAAATTTATAGTTGTATTTTACATAAAAATTATACATTTTAATCGTAAATTTGTCTTAAAAATAACATAAAAATGATGTGTTTTTTTTTGCATTTTTTAGTTGAAATTTTGTACTATTTTTAGTGTGATTTTTTTGATTTTTGACACAAAAATTATGATAAATAATGGACAATTTTTTGGAGTATTTTTGCTCTTAATTTTGCCTCAAAAAGTGTAAATTTTTGCTGCTTTTATGGCATAAAATACTCATTCAAACTAACTAAAAAAGCACATACTACGTAAGTAATATAATAGAAGATAATTTGCTAACGTAAGTTAAAATATAGAAAGTTGCAGGCTAATCATTGTATGAAAAGAAAAGTAGAGGTAAAGTGTATGTAAATTTAAGGGCGGTTTTTTAAGAATTAAGGTTGAGTTAAGGTTGCATATATATAATTTATTTAGTTAATAAGACTACATACGCAAGCGATTGCGTTTTGGGGAGGAATTATGAGAAAGAAGAGATTTTTATCTTGCTTGCTTGTCGTGCTTTTGTTAGCAGTATTCTCTGTTACATTAGTTGCATGTAAGGAAAGAGTTTCTCAAATAGTCACTCCGGATGCTCCAGTTGCATCAGAAGAAGAGCCTACAGTAGGTGATTTGCTTTTGGTAATGCTAAAGGGAATGGGGAATACGGAAGACTTTGTGAGTATGGATTTTGAGTCGGAGATTAAGACAAACTTAGGTTCTGTCGAAAAGCCGGTTTGGGATTATCGCAAATTTTATTTAAAAGGCAATTTTAGACCAAACTCAGGTGATATGGAAGGGGAAGTCCAACTTGGTTTGGGTGTTATTGCCACTGATGAAAATGGTGTTGAAAAGGCTGACAAGAGTCAGAATTTTGAGTTGTTCCTTAACAACGGCCGTTTTTATTTGAGAGCAGGTGAAACCACATTATATCTTGAAGATATAGATTTCAACTGGTTAATTGAACAATTAAGAAAAATTGGCGGTTTACAAAATCTTATAGATTCTATTATGGGTCTAATTCCTGGAGCAGGAGATGCTTTGGGTGGTACTGAAGTTGATGAATTAATCGGCATCGTTGCTATGTTAATTTTCCAAATTGATAAGCAGGCCACTACATATAACAATGATACTGGTACAGGACACATTTCATTAAAGTTTAATCCAGACCAATTGATAGACACAGTTGTTAAGGCAATTGGTGGAACAAGTATTGATGGTTTGCTTGCAGGTTATGGAATGAAATTAATGCTACCTGATGGTAATGGTGGTATGAGACCATATAGTATAGACGATTTCTTGGCTACACTTGCTTTCCCTAACATTGATGTTTATGTTGAGGCAGACATTGACAACTTTAATGTTGTTATGGAAGAGACTGCAAATGGTTATAAAGGTTTGCAATTGCATGTATATGACTGGCAAACTGAATATTTCCACATGAGTACTGGCGCTTTTTATAGCGACAATGTAATTGACATTTTGCCAGCAAACATTCAGGAGTATGTTCCATTTGGTTTGTTAAAATTGCAATTTAATACAAACATCACTTTAGATGTTAACAATGTTGACGTTGGTAAATTAGTTAATTTCTTTGCTGGTTCTGGTTTCTTGCCAGAGGATAGTTTGATTTTGTCAGCAAATGCAAATATAACAATTAAGTTGGATGCTGATATCCGTTTGAAGGAAGAGCCAAATAGTGCAGACCCTAAACAAATGGATGATAAGAGTGTATTTTTGCTTGAAGTTTATGGTGATAATAAAAATATACCTATGGTAGGTATGTATTTAAAGAACAGAAAGGTTTATGTAAATCTTGACGATGCTATAAAAACATCAAGCGGAAATATAGATGTAAGACCAGGCAACATAGTTGTTGATGGTGTAGCAGTAAGCAAATGGCTTACTCATGCTTTAGGTTTGGGCACTGATTTTGTAAGTGGCCTTATTGATAGTATTTTTGAGAAGACACCTACACCAGACTCTGACCAAGAAGGGGCAACACTTTCTGCTGTAAATGATATCGAATTTAAAGAGGGCTATAGTGCAAAAGATATAGTACTAACAGTTGGTCATAACGACAATGGCAAAACTTATATTAGTCCTGCGTTCGGTACAATATTGGATATTATAAGATATACCGTAGGCTTTGAAAAATATATTACATATGATAAAGATACAGGTATTATTAATTTTGAAATAAATAATAAATTCTTCCAACAAATAAATAGTCAATTTCATATAAATCTTAGTCAATTTGAAGATATGCAAGACTTTGGCGCTATTAACCTTGGTGTAGATTTAAGCAAGGGTATGGCATACTTTGATTTGGATTTAAGCAAAGCATTGTTTGATGCTGATAGCACAGAACAAAGCACTTTTAAGGCTAGAGTAGAATTGGATAACTTCCGTTATGGCTTTAGTAATCGTGCTGCTTTGGTTGACAAAATTGATAAAGCAATTGAAGGCAAACAATATATTGGTAATTTAAAAGACTTCATTTATAATGCAGTTGATGATTTAGATTTAGAATTTGAAGCAAAATTGCATTTTGATGAAGGTATGTATAATGCGTCTAATATTTTAGGTATTGATACTGGATTACCTAATGTTAATATTCAAGTTAAAGACCCATTTGATATGCAATTAAAATTAAAAATCCAAGTTCAGATGGATAGTGTCTTTGTTGGATATGAAAAAGACGAAAATGGTAAAATAACTGACAAAGAGATTTGGAAACAAGTAATTTCTCGTGCGTATATTGGCATTACAAACGTAAAGAGTAACCCTATCTTCCCAAAAGATAATATGACTATTCGTTTGTACTACTTAGATAGCAGATATGAGCCAAATGGCGAAATGGGCATTTTGCCTATAGTAAGAGGTAGTGATACTTCTTATGGTACTTTGTATGCTGATATGACTGAATTTAATATGATACAAATTGGCATACCAAGTTTTGCAATTGGTGTTGATTTGACAGATTTAATCTTCAGTGCACTTGATAAATTGAGCATAGACTTTGTAATTCCTGATTTTATTAATCCAAGTACTGGAAATAAAACTGAGGGTGGTAGCAGTAATACTTTGAGTGTAAATGGTATTAATACAAGAACAATTAAAGCAGATGATAGTTCTTTTGTTACAGCACTATACACTGATGAAACTGCAGAAAAAACAGATAGATTAATTAAACTTCAATTAACTTCAACATTAGTTCAGAAGATTTTTGATATTTTTAATGTAAATATTGGTTTCACTCTTCCAGAAATTGATATTGATGCTGAAATTAATAAAATTGATGGTATTAAACTAAGCATTAAAACTTATGATGGCACTAAAGAAATAGGCCTTGATTTGGGCGTAAATACATTCAAGATGGGTTCTGTAGTAAATGTTAGTGTTGACGAATTATTAGAAGGCATTAAAGAAGACCCTAATAAATTTGATGCATTTATCAACATTAGTGATTTGACTGGTGGCTCTAATAATGGTATGCTTACTGAAATTTTGCATGGTATTATTTACAGAGCATTAGACGATGTTGATATTAAATTTAGTTTAAATATTCATTTAGACCCTGGCACTTATGATGTAAGTAATATTTTGGGTATTGATACAGGTTTGCCTAGCATTCCAATTACATCAAGCGAAGGCTTTGATTTGAATTGGGAATTGTCAATTAAATTGCAAAGTGCAATTGTACAAAAAACAGATATTTTAGGCAATGACATTGAAGGTGAGTACGAGCAAATTATTAGCCGTGCTATGATTACTCTTGATAATAAAACACCAAATCCATTGTTACCAGAAGTTGGCGCAATAAGAATTATGTATTTTGACGACAGATATGCTGGCAATGAGGGCTTAGGTTTAGAAGAATATAGTGCTAAACAAACTGGTACAGATAGCCAAGGCAAACCAGTATATGTTGTTAATAAAACACATGGTACTTTGCTATTGAATTTGTCATCATTTAATCTTTTGCATTTAACTCTTCCAGATGTTGCACTTGATATTGACTTGACAGAAACAATAGGTAACATTATTGGCAATATCAATTTGAGTGATGTAGCATTTAGTAATGATAATAATATAAATAATAGAAGTGTTCTTCAGTCTTTATATGCTATGGTAGATGATAATACTGAAACTGGCGATAGCGAAGGTGTAAGTTTTATTAAAATTGCATTTACTAAAGAATTAGTTGAAGAATTGCTAAAAATGTTTAATGTTCAACTTAATTTAACACTTCCTCAATTTGAGGGTGGAATTATGATAGATGCACAAAATGGTGTATCAATAAGTATTGCAAGTTTGGATGGCAATAAGAAAGTAAATGCAACACTTTCAATGAGTAAATTGCACTTAGGTAAACAATTGAAAGATGAAGATATTGCAGTGCCAGAAAACTTTAATATTGAAAACTTTGGCGAGGCAGCATCTTTGGATATGGGTAAATTGTTAAATACAATTATCTATAGAGCATTGGACGATGTTGATTTGTCATTTGACTTAGCATTTGGCATAACAGAAGGTGTTTACGATGTTGGCAAATTACTAAGTATGTTTGGCTTGAAGTTTAGTGAATCAATTCCTATCACTGTTAGTCAAGATTTTGTACTTGATTTAACATTAAGAGTACAAATTAGATGGAATAAGTTTGAAGGCACAGGTGACAAAGAGGAAAGCGGTATTACTCAAGCAAGAATAAGTTTGTTTAATAAAGTTCCTAACATATTGTTCCCTACTGCATCTAATACTGAGCCAGCACTTGACATACATTATTATGATGACAGAGGTCCAAATAATAATACTATGAATATTATTAAGTTTGGTCAAAACGGAAAGAAGACTCATGGTGGTTTATATATCAACTCTGAGAATTTTGAGTTTGCTAAATTTAAAATTCCTAGTATGGTAATTGATTTGGATTTGACAGAACTAATTAAAAAACTAATTGATGGTTTGAGCCTTGGTAATCAGTCTGTAGTTTCTGAAGCAGATGTAGCAAACTATATGAGCAGTACATTGTCACAAGGTGTTGCTACTGTTGCTGATGAAAGCACAGAAACAAGCAAAGGTAATTATTTGCAAATAGCAATTACAATGCAATTAATTAAAGATTTGTTGAAGAAATTTGGTGTAAGTGCTGATATTCCTCCTTTGTTTGATACATTAAATGGTGACTTTACTATAAGCGAAATTAATGGTATTGAATTAAGTGTAGATGTTACTGGTACTCCTGAGGCAGGCACTGCAGGAAATAAAATATCATTGGATTTGGGTATTAACTATATCAAACTTGGTAAGGAAACAATTATTGATTCACCTGCTACATTTGATATTTATGGTACTGAAGTTGTAACTGGTATGGATTCAATTATTTATCGTATACTTGATGATACTGATATTGAACTTAAATTGACTGCTGATGTACCTGCGGGTAAATATAATTTAGCACCAATTTTAAATATGGCTGGTGTAAAAGGTATTACAGAATTATTTGTAGAGTTTACTGAGGCATTTAATCTTGATTTAACATTAAAAATTCAATTGCAAATGAGCACTGTGCCAAAAGTTGATATTAAAGGTGACCCAGTAGAGGGTGAAACTGAAACTATTTTGGCAAGAGCATTAATTGAAATTGTTAGTGGTTCAGAAAACTTTATATTCAAAAAAGGCAGTGTAGCAAAAATTTATTACTTTGATGATAGATTTGAGGCTAACAAAACTGACTCTAAATTGAATTTACAACCTTATAAATATGATGCAATTACAAATACAGTATTAAAAACACATGGTACTTTATTTGCAGACTTTAGTGGAATTAGAATTGCAAATATTACTATTCCACCTATCACAATGGATATTGAACTTACAAGTTTGATTAACCAAATTACTGCTGGCCTTGCTAATAATATTCAATTTAACTCTACAAGCAATAATAGTAGAATGTTGGATAGTGGTATTGGCTTAGTAAGTGATACTAATGGCCCTGCTGCGGCTCCTGCACTAGGCAATTATATTAAAGTAACTGTTGTAACTGCTTTAATTAATGAAATTTTGGACTTGCTTGGTGTTGATATTGGTATTGAATTGCCAGATTTCAGTGTGGATATTGCAGCAGATGCTGATAAAGGTTTTTCAGTAGTGTTAAATATTGATACTGAAGATGCAGATACTAATACATTAAAGAATATAAATATGATGTTGTCATTGCCTAAACTACATTTGGGTGTACAACATACAGTTCAAGTTCCTGCGGACTTTGTAAGCACTTATTATAATACTGACTTTAGTAATCTTGTAAAAACATTATTACAATATGGCGAAATTCAAGCAAAAGTAAATATTAGTGCAAACAATTCTACTATTAATGTACAAAGATTATTAAATAACATTTTGGCAGCAAGTGGAATGACACTTACTCTTCCAATTAATGTTGATTTGAATGACTTTACAAACGAATTGGCTTTTGGAATTAAATGGGCATTTGACTATGATAATCCTAAAAATACTAACATTGCAATAGAACTTAAATGTGATGGAAATATGGTATTATCTATCTACATGACAGGTGGTAATGTTTATGTTGATATGTTAGGTTTAGGTTTGCCTAAATTTGTATTAGAAAACTCAGGTTTGGCTGCAAAAATTACTAACTTAGTTGGTAATGCACTTGATGGTTTATTGGGTGGTTTGTTAAGTAGCGGAACTTCAGGTTTGCAAGAACAAGTAGCAGTTGCTAACAATATGTCTGTTGGCGATATGAACACTTTATTGTTTAACATGGCTCGTGATGGAGAAATTACACCTGACGAAGATAAACCATCTGAGGTAATGGATTATGTGGAATTACTACTTAAAGGTTTAAGCATGAAAGACGGAGTGCTAAACTTAAATATTACTGCTGATATGATGAGAGAACTTTTGAAAGAGTTATCTATTAATATTGCAGAAGATATTACAGTTGATGCTGCTTTGGATTTGTTTAGTGGTAATATTAAACTTGACTTGACATTTGATGAAGTTAGTGTTTCAGCACAACTTACTGTTGTTAACATTGGTGCTCAACACACAGTTGATATTGTTTTAGGCAGCGGTTATGAAGTGTTGAACATGCAAAGTACTAATATATTTATTAATTCTTTATTTAATGTTTTAGACCCAGGCATTTGGATAGATTTAATAAGTAAAAACGAAGCGATAAGCGATACATTTAAATATACAAAAATTGTAACAGAAAAGGTTCCTCTTGAAGGTAAGGCTCTTCCTTACACTAATGGTGGTTGGGCAAATGGCGGAAGTATTTTGTTGACATTGCTACGTATGGATGGTCATTCTGATAACTGGAATACTGGTTCACCTGCTTTGTATATAATTATGGATATTAATGCTAAACAAATAGTTATTAGAGGTACAACTAACTTGTTACCAATTAGTATTGGAAATGCTTTGCAGGCTGATACAATGGTTAATATACCTATTGCCTTTGATATTAAGCAAATGTTAACTGATTTAATTGGACCTATTATTAAGGAGATTAATACTGTAGATACAGAAACAACTGCTATAGAAGATGTATTTAATGGTTTTTCTGTTGATAGTTTGCTAAGAGGCATTAATGTTAAGATTTATGGTGTTAAAAATATCAAAGTTAATGTAGAGTTAAATCATAATGTGGTTAACGAATTAGTACCTAACCTAATTAACAATGGCTTAAATGGTATGGTAATTAGTTTGAACCCAGCAAAAGGTAATTCAATTACAATAAATGGTTTGAGTTATAACAATAAACCAGGCACTAACTTCCTAAACAATTTCTGGGATAATTTGATAGAACCAGTAGTTAAACTAGCAGTAACTGATGCGGGTTTTGGCGGACTTTGGGATATCGCTATAAAAGGTGTTGTAAGAGGTATTCAAGATAATATTTTAGACTTAGTATCTCGTTTGTTGCCAATGCCAGAGTTTGTGGAATTGAACGCAAATGTTTATATCATAAATGGTAAACTTGATAATATTCAACTTATTGGTTATGGTGAAAATAATAAAGGGATTAACAGAAACAGATTAGAACTAAGAATATTCAATGATTTGTCTCAACAAGCATTCTTTGGATATATGGACCCAATTGATTTGAACAATGCTAGATTCCAGTCTCCATACATTCACTTTGATGTTGCGGTAGATAGTAGCACAAATTTTGCTAATAAGTTTGAACAAAAGGCCTATGTACCACAAAAATACAAGATGTATTACGAAAGTACAAGAAATGATAGTCCTAACTACTTGACAAAAGCAGCAGATGTCGTATGGAATATAACTTACTTTAATACTGATGGCTTTAATTTGACAAATAATGTCCCTAGTGGTGATACTACATTTACTAGAGATAATATGGATGCATTTAAAAATGGCGGAATGTGGAAAACGGGTTATTACATTGCAACTGGTACTGCAATTATTGCAAGTAAAACTTATACAACTACAGTTAGAGTAGTAATAGAGGATAATACAGCATTTATACAAGACCCTAATACAATGGCAGAAAACATTGAGGTTCGTGCTGGTAGAACTCTTCCAACTTCTATTACATTGACTAATAAAGAGTTAAAGAAATCTATCTATATTAGAAATGTAGAAGGTGCTAATAATAAGTTTGTTTTGAATAATGCAGCACAACAAACAATTGAAGACCATACAATTGAAACTACAGTAACAATTAACTTGGTTGGTGCGCAAGCAGTTAATAAACCTATAAAAATACATTGGCATAATGCTAACTTGACACTTGTAGAAAAAGACCCAATTGAAATAAGTGTGTTTAACTTTAATGATTTCTTTGAGAACTATTACAAGGCAGAAAAAATGTTGGTTTTGACTAGTGATGGAAGAAGAATTTATCAAGAAGTTGAAAGTATTAGTATTACTCCTGGCAAAGACCAATTGTTTGAACTTGATGCTAATAACAATATTACAGGCCTTGCAAATTACAATAAGTGGACTAGTGCAGAAGGTTTTGAAACTGAACTTACTATAAGACTTGCAAATGCTCATAAAGACCAAGAGATTTTAACAAGAAAAGTAATTGTTAAACCAAGAATTATTGACTATGTAAGATTTGATAGTAAAAATACAATAATAATGGACGTAATTCAAAGCCAAAGCGATTTGCCAAAAAAAGTTGATGTTTACTTTAAAAACGGCGACCATGAAGTGTACAATGTAGATTACAATAGTTGGGATTTCTCAAAAGTAGTAAATACAGAGGCAACCGTAGGTAACGAAAGAATTATGACTTGGGGTAAAGCCGGTGTTTATGACAATGTAGAAGTAAGATTTACTCAAGATTATAGTAATATAGGTAATTTCAACTTAAACTTAGTACAAGGTATTACAATTGCTATTAATGAGGCTGTAATTAACTATGTTAAGGTTGGCCCAGATAATGGCGAGAGATATTGTGATATTTCTTATGAGGATTTTGCAAATAAGAAATTTGATAATTTGGATTTGCGTTTGATATCTTCTGATGGAAGAGTTACAGATTATACCGATAGGCTAACTTATACTATAAGTTACAGAAAACCTGCTGAGTATGATGAAGATGGTAATTTAATTAGTGCTGAAAGAACTATTAAAAACGATGCTGCAGGAAGAGCAGAACTTGCAAATATGACTGCTGAAGAACGCGGTAAATATGCGCCTATAACTGATAGTGTTTTAAACTTTGAGATTATTGATAGAGGTATTACTATTGGTGACAAAGGTGGTATTGCAAAAGTAACTGTAAGATTATTTAATATGAAAAATAATGAATATGGTGAATGCCCTACAGTAGATGAGTCAAAAGTTCAAGAAGTATATTTATACTTTAGAGTAGCAGCACCTATAGCAAGGGAAAACTGATTTTAGGAGGAATTATGAGAGAATCAGTAAGAAATAAAAGAAAATTAATAGTAACGGCAGTTGCTGTGATTATTGCAATGCTACTATCTGTTACCACAGGGTTATTGTTATATAACCCTAAGGGTAACCTTTCGGAAGGTATAACAGATGGTCTGCTTGGCAATGTTGCCGATTCTGTTAATCTTTCAAATACTACAACTGGTAAAACTAATCCAGATGGTCTTTCTGGTACGCCTGTTAGTACGCAAGACCAATTAAAAAGTCTTATAAGTTCCAATGGCAATGGGTATTTAGTAAATGATGTTGATTTGGATTGGGGTAATGGTAAACCAAATGGTAATGCATATACTGGTAATTTTAATGGTAATGGTAAAACTATTTACTTAAAGACAAATGCTTCTGGTGACAATTGGCCAGAATTATATACATGGAAGGATGGCTCAGGCGATAACTATTCTGGAGCAGGATTTATCAGTGTTAATAAAGGAACAATTAAAAATGTAACTTTTGATTGTAGTAATATTAACTGGCAATTTGCATCGCCTAATGCCGGTAGTTCTAAAAGTAGAAAAACTATTGCAACTTTTGGACTTGTATGTGGTGAAAATAGAGGAACTATTGAAAATGTTAGACTTAACATAAATAGTTCTAAAATTCAAATGCACGCAAATGTGGTTGCTGATGGTGGCAATGCAAACAAATTGATTATGGGTGGTGTTTGCGGTGCACAAAGTGGTACATTGAATAACATTTATGTTAATATTCAAGGAAATACTGAGTTAAAAGTTAACACAAAAAACTGGAAAGGTGTTAATTCAGGTTTTCAAGCATTACATATGGGTATTGTAGGTGGTGTTTATGGTGCGTATACCAGTGCTACTGCAGCAAATAATACCTCTAACCTTATGATGGTTGGTGGCTCAGGGGTTTGTTTGAGTGCTGACAATACAATTGCTGAAGGTAGTTGGGGTAGTGCACAAAAAGGTGAATTGAATTTAGTTGGTGCAGTTGCTGGATATAATATTTCTGGCGTAAAAGGGGTAGTTTGGGATTATCAAGGTAGATTTTGGACTAACTCATGGGAATTAAATGGTGTAAACTATGTAGTTGATAATCATGATACATCCAAGGCGGCTGCAATGACAGGTATACCTAATGGCTATTATTCTCCAACATCAACACATGTTAATATGAATGGTTCTCCTTGGTTTGCAGATAGTAATGCAAGAGCAAATTTTATTGTATCGGGTTATGGTAAAGATGATTTGCCTACTAATGCTACTGCGGATTGGGGTAAAGATGTTTCTGATACTGCAAGAGGTAAGATAGATAGAAGTTTTGGCAAAGCAAAAATTGATATGGCACAATATGATAATAGTAAATTTGGTGCTATTGAAATGGCTTTTACAAATACTCCTGGTAAATTGAATATTAAAAAGACAATATCTGGAAATCAGTATGACTGTTTCTTCCGTGTTGGTGAAGCAGATACTGATGCTATATGTCAAGAGCCAGTAGTAGGATATGCTTCTACAAGTTGCAATAGTTTTAACTATGATTTTAATATGGCTACGGATAAGAGATTTGAAATTGTAACTGGTAAAAAGTTTGGGCAATTAAGTGTTTTAACTTCGCAAACTTATACTGGTAATGATTATTTGACATTATTTGCGGCACAAGCATTTCCAAGTAATTTAAAAATTGAAATTGATGAAGTAAAACAGTCTACTACTGTAAGTTTTGATAAGTCAACTGTTAAGTTCTGTATAGATGGTGACAAAACTAAATTGTTAACACAATTGACATATCCTAGAAAGGCTATGAACGTTGTAATAAAAAGTAATACAAATGAAAACTTTTCTTATGTAGATAATACAAACAGATTTTGTTTTGCTCAAACTGCACTTAATGGGTTGAAGATGGACCCCGCAAATATTACTGATGGAATAATTACACTTAGTGGTTGGCAACAAGAACAAAGTATTACTGTAAAAATTTATTCACCTACTAGTAATGCTGGCAATATTGTAAGAGATGGTATTGTTGATAGAGTAGAATACAGAAAAGTTGGAGATACAACTTACAAGAGTGTAGATGTTACACATACTGCAGCAAGTGGTTTTAACTTTAAAATAGCAGAGACTACTACACTTGCTGGTGCAAATTATGAGTTTATTGGTTACAGAAATAATAATCCAGTAGTTTTCTCTAAATTTGATAGTAATGACTTAGTTGTGCCAAAAGCACTTCCTACTTTGTATATTGATAACATTGCTCCGGAACTTGATGAAAGTGCATTTGACTTTTTACAAGAACAAAATGTTTGGTACAATAATACTCAAACAGTTAAATTTAGAGTTTCAGATGCCAACTCCGGTGTTTATACTGTAAAACTTGAAAGACAGGAAATAGGCAGTACTGGTTGGAGTTTAGTAACAGATAATGCACCAGTTGATACAGATGGTATGGCAACTATATCTTGTGATTATTATAATTACAAAGTAACTGTATATGATAAAGCAATGAAATCTGTTGAGTATACTTTTACTGCACAAATAGACAAAACTAACCCTGATTTAAAAGAAGGTACAGAGATTAAATATTATATTAAAAATCTTGATGGTTCTACAACAGATTTTCTAGAAGGTATGAGTTCAAGTAAGTCTGTATTTGCAGATATCACTGCAAACTTTGGACCTAGTGGTGGTAGAGTTTACTTTGAGGCTGCAGTTGACCCAGAAAATGAGAAAAACACTAAAGATACTGTTGCACAAAGCATTAACAATGTGTTTACTGCTGAAATTAAATCAACAGTTGACACTCCTGGTGTTAAATTTAACTTTACATTAATAAGCAACGCAAGAGGCGAACAACTTGAAAATGGTGAATATCAACACAATTCTAAAACCATTTTAGGTACAGTAACTATTTTGGTTAAACAAGAAACCATTGAAGTATTAATTGGTGATATCAATATCACATCTGATAATGGTGGTTTAACTAAAGTATATGATAAAACACAATACTTTGATTTAGATAGAATTTCTGTAAGATTTTCTGATGAAGAAAGAAAAGCAAAAGCAGAAGCAATTTTAAATAAATTAGGTGGTAGTTATAATATTGATAATTTCAATGATTATATTGAAGTAGTTTCTGCGGGATTTTATAGTGACCCAGATGGCAACAAACCAGTATATAATGCAAATGAAGGAAGAGATGAAAAATACTATTTGATTATTCAAATTAGAGTAGACTCTATGTATGATTTTGCAATTACTAATGGTCAAGTTCAAAATAACTACTATGTATTTGAGGCTAATGCTGTTGACGCAGACGAAAATCCAATACAATATCAATTGAATAGCCAACTTAAAACAGTTACTAATCTTGGTATTGAAAAGAAAACTATAAATGATATGACTGTTGATTATGCAGAAAAAACTTATTGGCAGCCACTACCTGAGTTTAGTGTTTCTGTTGGTGTAAATGAGTTAGTTCGTGGCGATACTAATGAGGATTTAAAAATCACTTATCACACAAATGCTACTCAAAAATCAAATGCTGGTAGATATAATGTTACTGCTACTATTGATGATGACTGCTTGAACTATAAGTTAGCAGAAGGTGTAAATACTAGAGGCGACTTAAGAATAATAAGAGCAATAATTCAAAATATTTACATAGATGGTGAATTAAATTCTATTACATGCTTTGAAACACCAAATGTTAGTGCATATTTTTATGATGTACAAAATAACAAAGTATATCTTGACATTATTTATAAAAATCAGGATAAAGAAGAAGTTCAATTTATTCCTGGTAAAAGAGCACCATTAGGCAAATACTACTATGTTATTTTGTTAAACGAAGATACTTTGGTAAACTATGTTAACCTAAGTGACCCTAATATGCTTATTGGTTACTTTAATGTAGTAGGTGACAAAGTTGAGGAAGGAAGAAACTTCTTTATCCGTGACTTAGACCCTAATACAAGTGTAATTGAAGTAGAGTTTATAAATGGATTAATTGACTTTAGGTCTTTAATAGAGTTTGAAACAACTGCTTTAAGAGAAAAAATGGTGATTTTGTATGGACCAAGTGAAGAAGCAAATTCTAATATTAATAAAATTGGTTACTACATTGTTACTTTAAAAATTTTGCGTGGTGATGACAGATACTCTCCATTTACTAAGGTTTATGAAGTTAGAGTTATTCCAACAACTGTTTCTGCAACTAATGACGATTTGAGTGCGCCTGTTGAAAAAGTTCCTGAAGGTGAAACTCCTATTGATGGTGTTTACTTTGATAATAAAGTTGTAAATCTTGACTCTACAAACATTAGTGATGAATTACGTGGCAGACTTGAGTTGTTGCTTACTGAAGAAGAAATTGCAAATGGTGGTGTAGATAAATATTTTAACTTTAAATATACTTATCGTGTAGGAAACAGAGTTGTAAGTGCTGATAGTGTTGTAAATGCTGGTTCTTATGGTGTTACACTTGTAATTTCAGGCGAAAAGATTAATGATATTACAATTAGTACGTATTTGAATATTTTAACTCGCAGATTAGAAGTTAAATTGGATACTGCTAAATATGCTGATATTGATGAAACAATTAATGTAAAGGATGAAAATGGTGTAATTACTATTAGCAAAACATTTAATGGCTTAGGCAATAAAATTAACTTGTCACTTGACAAAGATTTTGAGGCTGAGTTACAAAGATTACTTGGTATTACTGCTGATACTCCAGAAGAAGAGTATGGTTATAAGTTCAGTGATAATGATAAAGATGCTGCAGGTGAATATAATATTTCATTTGGTCTTGGCTTAACAATAAATAACAATTTGAGTTTGGTTAATAATACATTTATTATTTCTATTGCTCAACGTGTTGTTGATTTGGAAGTTGAAAATATTAATACTGTATTTTCTGGTGGCACATACTTATTGCTTACTGAAAATGATATTCAAGCATTAATTGATAATGGTATTGCTGACCCTTACATGGACCCTGATACAGGTATTGCTCAAGGTATTAACACTTTGTATTTTGGTATTGAGGAATATGTAAGCAAGGGTGTAATAGTTATCAGACAAAAACCTGTTAACGATGACCCTACAGATATTGTTACTGGTGGTAAACTTGGTTTGTATTTCCCTAATTCTGGTACCTATAATGTTCCTATTAGAATGAGAGTTAGAGATAACAACTTTAGAATTGGTAATGGTCAAGTAAGTGCTGTTATTAGCAAGGCTCCAGTTAACTCTATTAGTCTTGATGCTGAATATATTGAAAATGGTATATCTGTTACTACTCCTGTACCACAAGATGGTAAATTTGAAACTGAATATAACGGACATCCTATTACTTTCAAACTTGGTGAACAAGGTAAACTAGACTTGGATAAATTGGGTGTTTTGGAAACTGAAGTTCAATTTGAAAATGAAGTAGTAATTAATGCTGGTACTTACAAAGTTAGTGTAATTATTACTAATGACAACATTTTAAGTGATGCTTATGTAATTAATGTTGTTATCAATAAAAAGAAAATTGGTGACAGAGTTGGTAAATTTGATAGTAGTGTTTGGTTAATTGATGGTGAAACTCCAAATGCTGAACAATTAGAGACTGGTATAATGTATACTAAAACTGAAGGTCGTGAGGCTTTGTATTCAATTAAACTTGTAGACGAAGAGCAACTTATTGCTGAAGGATTTAGTGTTCGTTATCTATATGATGGTAAAGAGATTAAGGGTGTTACTAAAGCAGGTAGTTATAAAGTTACAGCAGAAATTACACGTACAGATGATTCTAACAACTGGGAGACTAAAATAGTTGAACTTTGGAAGTTAGATAAAAATGGTGACTACGTTGTTGAAGATGTTGTTATAAATGATGGCCATGAAGATGGTGATGCTCAAGTTACTGAAAAGAGAAGAGTTGTAGAAGAGTTTATAGTTGCTAAATCTGATGATTTGCAAGCAGAAATTGATTCAATGACTGAGTTCTTATTAAAAGACAAAGAAGCAACTTACAA
The DNA here is from genome assembly GCA_910577795.1 of uncultured Christensenella sp. Taxonomy (GTDB): domain Bacteria; phylum Bacillota; class Clostridia; order Christensenellales; family UBA3700; genus MGBC100798. Next base: position 11,259 of record CAJTNW010000005.1, on the reverse strand, counting down.
TGGTAAACCTCATGATATAGACTTTACTCAAGAGCAATATGATGAATTTGCTAGAAGAAACATTGGTATTGTTATGAAGAAAAATGAATTTATCAATGCTGGTGAATACACTATTTTAGTTACATTCTACAGATTATCTGCTCCATTTGTTAAGGATAATAACTATGAGTCTGCAGAAATAGAGGCTACACTTACAATTAAACCTATTCAAGTTAAGATTATTTATGAAATTGACGAAAAATATAAATATGATAAGAAAGGCTTGAATGCTAGATTTAATGAGGGTAGTGAAATTAAAGTAACAGCATATTATCTTGATATGTATGGTAGAAAAATTGAGATTAAATCATTTACAACTGAGGTAATGAGCGGTAGTGGTGACGAAATTGATTTCTCTGCTCCTGGTAAAGATAAAGATGGTAATGACGAGATTTATCCAGGTAATTATCAAATGACTGCTAATATTAGCGATACTAACTATGCTTATGACGAAGAGGATGTTGTAAACTACTTTAGATTTAATATTAAAAATCAAACTAAAGCAACAAATACTACTTTGTATATATTGTTAGGTTTCTTAATTTTAATGATAGTATCTGCTGCATTGATTTGCTGGTATGTATTAAGACTATACAACCCACAATGTCAAGATATTGAACTTGATGGTGAAGAAAACTATTAAGATTAACAATTAATAAATAGTAATTAAAATGTGTTATAAAACAACTTAAAAGCCTTTGGTTATCCAAAGGCTTTTTGTGTTTTAATTTGCATGTAAAAATAGCAACTAAAAAAGACTTTTAACTAAAAAATTTGATTTATGAAAACATAATATTAAATTTTTGTTAAAATAGGTTAATATTCTTCTTTTTCTTGCTATATTAGTGGATTTGTTGTATACTTAAAGGGTAAATGTGGAAAAATAGGGAGTTTTGTATGTTATTTGCCGCTGTAAGTGATAAATTAGCACCATCTTTGATATTGGTTGCTTATATCCTAATGATGATAGTAATTGCTATAGTATGTCGTAAAAAAAGTCGTTCTTTAAACGATTTCTTTTTGGCAGGTCGTGGACTAGGTGGTTGGATGACTGCTTTTGCTTATGGCACTACCTATTTTAGTTCTGTTATATTTGTAGGATATGCGGGTAAGTTTGGTTGGACTATGGGACTTGGTGCTATTTGGATAGGTATTGGCAATGCTTTGATAGGTGCTTTGCTTGCTTGGAAAATACTTGCAAAACGCACAAGACTTATGACTCACAACTTAGGGGCAAGTACTATGCCTGAATTTTTTGAAAAACGTTTTCAGGATAGAGGACTTAAACTTTTTTCCGCGATAATTATTTTTGCTTTTTTAATTCCTTATTCTGCTAGTGTATATCAAGGACTAGGTTATCTTTTTGAAATGGTTTTTGGTATAGATAGTATTTGGTGTATTTTTATAATGGCTGTACTTACTGCACTTTATCTTTTCTTTGGCGGTTATTTTGCTACTGCTTTGTCAGATTTTGTGCAAGGTATAATTATGCTAATTGGCGTTGTTGTAATGGTATTTTTGCTTTTAAGAGCACCAGAGGTTAATTGGAGTGAGGGATTAAGCAAACTTTGGACTGATGGATTTGGTTTAGTTCCAGCAAATGGTGGCGGGCTTGATTCTCCATTGTTTAACTGCATTATACTTGTATTATTAACTTCTTTTGGTGTTTGGGGATTACCACAGTCAGTACATAAATTTTATGCTGTAAAAAGTAATAAGTCTATTAATCAAGCAATGGTTGTAAGTACTGTATTTTGTTTGGTTATTGGATTTGGTGCGTATTTTACTGGTTCTCTTGGTCATTTGTTTTTTAGCGAAGTGCCAGAGGGTGGATTTGATTTAATTGTACCTCAAATGTTACAAAAGGCTTTGCCTAGTGCCGTACTTGGTTTAATTGTAGTGCTTGTTTTATCTGCAAGTATGTCAACTTTGGCATCATTGTCACTATCTGGTGCATCTTCTGTTGCGGTTGATGCTTATAAAGGATTTATCAAAAAAGATGCTACAGATAAACAAGTTAATTGGATGTTAAGAGGTTTTTGTTTGTTTTTTGTTGTGGTATCTGTATTGCTTGCAGTGTTTAAAATTACCGCAATTGTAACATTAATGTCTTTAAGTTGGGGTGTGCTTGCTGGCTGCTTTATAGGACCATACGTTTTAGGGCTTTATAGCAAAAAAGTTAATAAGTATGGTGCGTATGCTTCAATGATAGCATGCCTTATTATTACACTTATTTTGGTTATCGTATTTGGGGTTATAGAGCCTAAAGCAAATGGTTTGACTTTTGGTAATATGATTTCTGATGGCGTAAAAAGAGCACCATTAATTGGTGTAATTTGTATGGCGGTTAGTCCAATTGTAACTTATGTTGTAAGTATTATTTTTAAAGATAAAAACTTAAATGGAAAGGAAATAATAGAGCAAACTAAAAATACAATACTTGAGTAATTGTATAAATAGGGGAAATATGAAAAAAAATAGAGTAATTACAATAATTGCAATTGTAATTTTGGTTACATTGTTATCTATTGCGTTATGTGGCTGTAAATTAAAGGCGGAAGACTGCTATGTTTTTGGTGAAGAGGAGTTTGTTGAATTAAAAAAGGAAGATAACTCTAAACTGGACGAAAATTGCTTTAGGATAATGTCTGCTAATGTGTTAGTACATATTGCTGACTGGGGTGGAGAGCCAGTTAAACCAAGAGCACACCGCTTTGCTGAGGCTGTAAAACACTATGCTCCTGATGTTATAGGCATGCAGGAAATGTGTAGTGACTGGTACAAGTATCTACTACCTCAATTAAGTGATTATGAAGTTATAGAAAAAAAGAATTCTGTATTTATGGAAAATCGCTCCGCAATTATTTATAACAAAAGTAAACTTACATTAATTGCAAGCGGTTTGAAAAAGTATTCCAAAGGTGACAAAAATGGTTGCAGAGCCATAACTTATGGAGTATTTGAGAGGAAAAGTGATAATAAAAAATTAATTGTGACTTCAACTCATCTTAATTTAATACGAATGAAAGATTATGAAAAAGAAAAAAGTATTATGTTAAGCCAAGTTGACGAATTAATAGAATGTATAGATATGTTAAAGCACGCCTATCCTAATATGCCAATTTTTATGACAGGTGATTATAATTCAATGGAGCATGAAAATAGTCGATTTACTGAGGATATATATTCACAAGAAAATGATTTGACTTATTTTAAATGTTATGGTAAACCTTGTGGTTCATTTGCTTATGAAAAGTTAAGAACAAAATTTATTGACTGCAAGTTTGTGGATAACATTCAAAAATTGTGTGATAATACGAGAGGGTATTTGTATGAGGACCCGACTTGGGACCATATATTTATGTCAAATAATCATTTGGCGGAAGTTTTAACATTTAGAGTTTTATCGTCAGATTATTTTCATAATAATGCGGATAGAACAAGTAGAATATCTGACCATTTACCAATTTGTGTTGATGTTTTAGTAAAAAATTAATATTTAAAATAAAAAGTCACGGTTATCCGTGACTTTTTATTTATAGTGAATTAATTTTACAATTGGATTTCAAAATTTTTGCCTTCAAAGTCCAAAGTTATTCCATCATTTGTAATGGTTAATTTGTAACCTGATTTTTTGCGTTCAACTTTAATATCTATTAATTTGCCAGCAAATTTTATTTTATTACATTCCATAAAATCCCAATTTTTTGGCAAGTTTGGAGTCAAACTAAATTTGCCAAATCCGGTAGGGCGAATACCTAGTATTCCTTCAGTAAATATTCTTAAATAAAGTCCACTTTCTGCTGATAATTGTGCTTGATTACCTTCTGGGAAAGCCTCTACTGCATAAGGTATATGTTCACCTAAAAGTCTTGCTGTACTATATTTTTCTAATAGTTCTAAAGCCTCATTTGCAAATCCTGCATAAAACAAACCTCTTAGTGTGTACAAAGTTGACCTATCCCAAAAAGTTTTGTCGCCACTTGCAGAAAGTAACCCTTCAGCCATTCTCAATTTTGGTGATAGTAGAGCATCTTTAGTGGCTTTGCTTCTTTCAAATATTCCAACTACCATAGGCATAGAAATCCAAGAACGAAGTTTTGGCTCTTCCTTACAATACATAAAGGTTGGGTAGCCTTCTACATTTTTAGAAAAGTATTTTAGTAAATTTTCCTTTAATTCCTCTGCTTTTATTTTGTAGTAATTTGCTTTGTCTAGGTTGTTTAATTCGTTGTGCAAATATGAAGCACTAATCATTGCATCGTATGCTAAAGTAGATGTGCATAAGTTAGCATTGCCTGATTCCAACCTGTTTTCCAATTCGTCACTATCTGATTTAATAACACCATCTTCATTTGTTTGTGATATAGTATAAGTTAAACTTTTGTCTATTAAATCAATAAAATCTGTAGCAAGTTTTTTGTCACCATAAGTTAATAAATATCTTGCCAAACCATAGGCATACATAGCACTATCGCCTCTGTCTTTTGCACCATGCCATATATCATCGCCTTCTGCTATTATACTTGTAATAACTGCCTTATCCTCAAACACATATTTGCGGTATAAGTTATAACAATTTACACTTTGCTTTTCGCCTGTTTCATAACCTAAATATCCAAACAAAGGGTTAATATATTCACATTGGTCATTTGTCCACAACGCAGCATAATAGTTGCCACCACCAGGAGAATGCATAAGACCTGATTTTGTCATATATATGCTTTCACAACCTCTAATTTTTGCGTATCTTGACATTAAATTAATATGCTTATTTGGTGTATTTATTATTAGTTTGTCATCAAGGCTATTAATAAAATCTGTACGTAATTTTTCCTCTTTTTCAAAGTCTATGTTAAATTGTTCTGTTAATCTATTTGCACAATAACATACATTAATAATAACACTCTCATTTGGTTGCAAAGTTACTTGATTTGTAGATATATATGCAAATAATTTATAATGTTCACGCATATTGCCATATCTTGCTGGAGTAAGTACTTCTTTATCATTATTATCTATTTTAATGCTTATTTGATTATTAAAAGTATTTGTTAATGTAATTTTTTCAATAAATACTTTTTCTAATGTTGCAGGAAATAATTTTCGACTAATTTTTAATTTATCAATTTTGCTTGCAATAGTCAAAAAACCATCAAAAATAAAGTCTGTTACACATTCGGATTTTTTGTTATCTACAAGTGTAATTGTTACACCTTTAAAATTATGGTCAAGTGAGCCACCAGTATTATTTGGGTAGCATCGTAGTGTAGGATAAACTATATGGCGCATAATTTTTAATTTTCCTTTATTATCAGCACCATAACTAATTATACCAGATGTGTATATTGAAGACATTTCAATATGATTAGCATAACTTGTATTTTCTTTTACACTATAAACAATACTTTTACCATCAATTCCAATATAATGCTTTGGCTTAGTAAATGGGATATTTATTTTTGCCCATTTAGCAAAACGTGGGATTCGTGGCCTTTTTATTTGCAACATAATTTTCTCCTTAACTATAGAATAAATGATTATTTTTATAATAACCATTTATCCGTTTTATATATTTTTAATTTTATTTATTAAATCAATTCAACATTTTCAAGTAATAAGCCTTCTTGCAAATGTAAATTTTTTAATTTCATTATTTCACCTTGCACATTAAGCGAAGTAATAACACCATTTTCCCAGTTGAAGGATATCACATTTCCAGTTGCAGTTCTAATATTTTTAACTTCACCTTTGTCAAGTTTGTCTGGCAAAGCAGGTAACAATTCAATAACTCCATCTTCTTCTGTAACTAACATTTCGTTTACTGCTGATAAGAAACCTAAATTACCATCAATTTGGAAGAAGAATGGTGGATGAAAATCAAAAAGATTTTTAAAGAATGATGATTTAACCATCTTATCTATTATCATTTTTACTTTTTCATGTTTTCGTAGTCTTGCTGCAAGACATATTCCCCAAGCAGAACTCCAACCTATAAAACTTGAACTATTTTCTATCCTACGATTATATAATTTTTCTATCCATTCTCTTTCCTGTGGATTTCTGTTATAACCAATAACTTTTGCTGGATAAAAAGCATACATTGGTGAAAAATGTCTATGTCCTTTTTCAGGCATAACATAATCACTACTCCATTCGTTTATGCCATTTTCGCCACAAGTGAAAGGTCTAATTTTGGCAAGTCTTTGTGAAATTTTTTGTAATAATGATTTATCACTCCCAAATTCCATATAATTAGCAAATAATTGTTTTATCAAACCTAAATCAAATGCAGAGGCATAGTCCACACTTGTTTTACTGCCATCTTTTAAAAATGATGCCTCTGGTGAGGTTGATGGGCAAGTAATATATTGACCATTACGTAAAATCAACCAGTCACAAGCAAATTTTGCTGCTTCTGTCGTAATTGTTTGGATAGTATCTCGGTGTTCTTCCATATCACCATAACGCAAGTGTTCATATAATTCATTTGCAAGCCATACTCCGCACAATGGAGCAAACATATATTCGCTATCGCCTTTAACAGGGGCTGTTTTGCGCCAAATATCAACATTATGGTTACAAGTAAAGCCATCACAATTGTAATTTATATGTGCAGTAGTTTTTCCGTGATACATAACTTCTTTTACAAGGCGAACAAAAGGTTCTGCACATTCAGACATATTGCACTGACTCATACCCCAGTAGTTCATTTGCGTATTTATATTAACAGTATAGTTACTAGACCATGCTGCTTTTAAATCTTTATTCCATATACCTTGTAAATTGCAAGCGCTACCACCATTGCGGCTAGAGGATATTAGCAAATATTTGCCATAATTATATATAAGTTCAATAAGACCATTATGTACTTTGCCAAGTTTTGCATCTTTTAATAACTTATCAGTAGGTAAGTCAATATCACTTTTTAAATCAATAGACTGTTTGTTGTAAATAGAAGTATAATCAATTATATGATTTTGCTTGATTTGTTCATAATTGTTTGATAATTGATTAAGAGTTTTTTGTGTTAATTCAAAAGCATATTTTTTTGATGTTTTTGGCATTTTATCAAAGCCTACAAAACCAGTTGCGGTAGCAAAATATATTGTTATATCTGTTGCTTTTGATATTAAAACAGATTTGTCATTTGTTGAAATACTACCATTTGTTACAAATTTTGAAGAAAGGCAAAAACTCATTCCCTTACCTTCATCATATGATGCAACTTTTTTAGTTTTTAAGTAGTGAGGAGCAGCAAAATCAGGTGCATTGCCTAAAATATTAAAATTGCCATCAGTAGTATTAATTTCATACTTAAGTTGAGATTTGCCATTTAGTGTAATGCTAATAGGTGTTTTTGAAGTGATTTTATATACAAAAACTTTGGCAGGATAACTAGCAAAAGCCTCTCTTTTTATATTTGCAGTATCTATATTTAAAATAGAATTTGAAATATCTAAACTTCTTTTATAATTCTTTTTATTGCCACCAATTAGTTTAATATTAATTTCTGCAAGTGGAAGATAAGCATCACTATAGTCTCCACTTAATTTTTCCTCAATCAAATCTTGTGCTAAGCGATTTTCTCCAGCCATAATTAAGTCTCTTACTTCATCTAAGTATTCAAGACTTTCTGGATTATCATGATTTTTTGGGTAACCTGACCATAGGTTACTATCGTTAAACATTAATTTTTCTGTACATTTACCACCATATACCATTACACCAGTATGTCCATTGCCTAATGGTAGTGCCTGATGCCAAAACTTGGCAGGTGATAAGTAAAATAGTTTATTCATAATTCCTCTATTTATATAAAATCGGAAGAAAAAGTAAATAAAAAACCATACACTTAAGATTATACATTTACTAATTTACAAGTTAGGTACAACCTGAATTTTTATTAGTAAATTATACTTTGATAATTGTACGGTAATAATTTTTGATAATTTTTTAATTTTAAATCTTTTTAACAAGTATTTTAGAATATAAAATACTTACAATGTTGCTAAAACACTTAAATTTATACTAAACTATAACAAAATATAATTAGGGTATACTAATTTAAGCAAATATAAATATATGTTAAGTTTCAAAATCTTTAGTTATTGTTTAATTGGTTTGCCAAAATTTTAAGTTATAATTTGGCTATTATTTATATATGAATATGGTTTTAAACCATAGATGTTATCAAAAATATCTTTCCGATTAATTAGCAATTTATTTATTTTTAGACTAACTTATAATCTATCAAAATAATTATACCATTATTTTAATAAAAAGTAAATACAAAATCTGGATTTTTTTGTAAAATTTAATTATAATTATTATAAATTTATAGATTAAATAAAAATCTATTTTATGTGGATTTATAATTTGAAATAATTTATAATAAATACATTGAAAAATTTGAAAATATATGATAAAATAAAATGAATTTAAATAGAAAGGTGAAGATATGGAAAAAATTAAATCTTTTACAATAGACCATGATATTCATAAAAAAGGCTTTTATTTAAGCGGTGTTGCTAATAATATATATACTTACGATTTAAGAGTGAAAACTCCTAATGGCGGTGACTATATGGATAATAGTGCTATGCATACAATTGAGCATCTATTTGCCACCATAGTTAGAAATTCCACACAAAAGGGAAATGTTGTTTATTTTGGACCAATGGGGTGTAGGACAGGTTTTTATTTGTTAATGTTAGGTGTAGATTATGATGATACAAAGAGGCTTGTTGTTGAATGTATTAAAAAGTGTTTGATGTTAGAAGAGATACCAGGAAATACTCGTAAAGAGTGTGGCAATTATTTGGAGCATGATTTAGTAAAAGCAAAAGTAATTTTATCTGAATACTTAAAATGCATTGAATAGATAACGTAAATTTAATTATTGAAATTAATATAACTCTTGTGGATAAGAATATTTGCATACTAATTGAATAATTATTAATGTTTATATATTTTGCTATGTGTAATTGTACAGTATATTTTATTCATAAAAGTCTTGACAAAATGAAAAATAATGTTTATAATTAAATTACAACTTTACGATTAGAGGACACGCATAAAGTAGGGCTATTTTCAGAGAGCATTCGGTTGGTGTGAGAATGTAATGGTTATTTTATGTACCACCACTAAAAAAGTCGTACACTACATAAGTGATATTATGAAATAAGGCACAATTTTTTTGTGTAAAGTAAGGTGGAACCACGATTTTATCGTCCTTATGCTGTAATTAGCATAAGGATGTTTTGTTTTTATACTAGTTATTTGGTTAATGTGATAATCAAGATTATTTGGTTACTAAACTATAGTAGTAAGCATAATTAAATAAAGAATAACTTATTTAGCATTATTTATTATAAAGGGCTTTGCTCTTTGGAGGTAGTATTATGAAAATAGTTTTAAAAGATGGAAGTGTTATTGAATGTGAAAATTCCATAAGTGCTTTTGAACTTGCAAAAAGTATAAGTGAGGGATTAGCACGTTGTGCCGTTGCATGCAAAATAAATGGCAAAATTTGCGGTATGAGTGAGATTATTAATAGTGATAGTGAATTTGAGGTATTAACCTTTGATGACGAAGAAGGTAAGAGAGTGTACAGACATACATGTTCACATATTTTAGCACAAGCAGTTAAAAATATTTATCCTACTGCTAAACTTGCTATTGGACCTGCTATTGATAATGGTTTTTATTATGATATAGATTTTAAAACACCTATTACTTTTGAAGATTTGGAAAAAATTGAAAAGGAAATGAAGGCTATTGTTAAGGCAAAATATCCTATTGAAAGGTTTGAACTTGCAAGAAAAGAGGCTATTAAACTTATGAGTGATTTTGATGAGCCTTATAAGGTAGAATTGATTAATGATTTGCCAGAAGATGCAGTAATTTCTTTTTATAAGCAAGGTGATTTTACTGATTTGTGCAGTGGACCTCATTTGCATAATACAGGTATGATTAAAGCCTTTAAACTTACAAGTTTAACAGGTGCGTATTGGCGTGGTAATGAAAAAAATAAAATGCTATCAAGAATTTATGGTACTTGCTTTGACAAAAAATCTGATTTGGCAGATTATTTGTTGCAAATGGAAGAAGCAAAAAAACGTGACCATAATAAAATTGGTAGAGAATTAGGCTACTTTATGACTGATGAAAACATTGGTCAAGGTCTTGCTCTTCTTATGCCAAAAGGTGCAAAAACAGTTCAGATTTTGCAAAGATTTGTTGAGGATACAGAGGCAAAACAAGGATATATGCTAACAAAAACTCCGTATATGGCAAAACGTGAGTTGTATAAAATTTCTGGGCATTGGGACCATTATCAAGATGGTATGTTTATTATGGGTGATGTTGATGACCCTAAGGCTGAAGTATTTGCACTAAGACCTATGACTTGCCCATTCCAATATACTATTTACAATAATGGTTTGAAATCTTATAGAGATTTGCCTTGCAGATATGGAGAAACTTCTACTTTATTTAGAAATGAAAGCAGTGGAGAGATGCATGGTCTTATAAGATTAAGACAATTTACTATAAGCGAAGGTCACTTGGTTTGTATGCCTGAGCAACTTGAAGAAGAGTTTAAAAAGTGCGTTGAACTTGCAAAATATATGCTTACTGCTGTTGGTCTTCAAGATGATATATCTTATAGATTTTCTAAATATGACCCTAAAGATACTGAAAAATATATTCAAGATGAAGATACTTGGAATTCTGCCGAAGAAACAATGGGTAAAATATTAGACCATTTAGGCATTAAATATTCTGTTGGAATTGGTGAGGCTGCTTTTTATGGACCTAAACTTGATATACAAATTAAAAATGTATGGGGGAAGGAAGATACTTTGATTACTATTCAGGTAGATATGTTCCTTGCTGAAAACTTTGATATGAGTTATATTGATGAAAATGGTGAAAAGAAGAGACCATATATTATTCATAGAACTTCTATTGGTTGCTATGAAAGAACTTTGGCATTAGTACTTGAAAAATTTGCTGGTGCTATGCCTTTGTGGCTTGCACCTACTCAAGTTAAAGTGTTGAGTTTAACTGATAGAACTGCAGAGGCAGCAAGAGGATACTCTGAAAAACTAATGGAAAATGGTATTAGGGTTGAAGTGGATAATCGTAGTGAAACTATTGGATATAAAATTAGAGCAGCAAGAATGGAAAAAGTTCCATATATTGTAGTTATTGGTG
>CAJTNW010000004.1:38786-77723 GCA_910577795.1 uncultured Christensenella sp. | reverse complement strand
AGAAGCAATGACAAAGAATGTGCCAGCAGGTGGGATAATATATAGCATGATATTTGGAGATAAAAGTGTAATGGAAAGTACATTTGTATCAGCAAGTAGAAAAACAGGAATAGCACATTTGTTTGCAGTAAGTGGACTGCATTTAGGAATAGTAGCAACATTAGTAGGATATATAACAAAAAAGTTAAAGTTACATAGAGTAATAGATTATTTAATAGTAATAGTGCTGTCAGGATTATACGCATACTTAGTAGGCTTTGGACCATCAGTAGCAAGAGCCTTTTTAATGTTGGTGATATATAAGTCAGGAAAGATGTTTGGATTAAGATATTGTGGAATATCTTCATTGGCATTAAGTGGACTTATAGTGTTATTAATAAACCCGTTAACATTGTTTAATATGTCATTTCAGTTGTCAGTAATGGCAATGGTAGGGATATTGTTTTTTGAAAGACCAATAAGGAAGATGATAAAAACAAGATGGGAAGGCTTTAATAGTTTTGTAGCAATAAACTTGAGTGTAAATATATGTATACTGCCAGTAACGTTATATTACTTTGGTAGTGTGTCCTTAATATTTTTTATAGCAAATTTATTAATAGTACCCCTAATAACATTAATATTTCCAGTAATATTTATAGTGGTAATAATAACAGCAGTTATACCATATTGCTCATATATCTTAGTGCCAGTAGGGTATGTGTTTTCTTTAATGGAAGTAATAGTAAATTATTTAGCAACAATACCATTTATGTCAATAACAATAAAACTTAGTGTGTATAGTGTGATAGGATATATATTGGTATTAGCATTAATATCTACGTACTCATTACTACAACTAAAGATAAAAAGGTTACTTAGTATATTATTGTGTGTAGTAGTCTTAACTACAAGCATAATAATGACAATGGGAAGAATAGATGGAAGTATAAAGATAGAGAATGTGGTGTCCAATACAAACTATGATATATTAATGGTGGATATACAGGATAAGCACTACTTAGTGGTAAATGGAGAGATGAATATAATTGGACTTACAAGTAGTAAAAGGTATATAAGGGAGAAGAATATCCAAGAGATAACAGGAATAGTAAAGACAGGACTAGGGAAAGAAGACATAGAAATGTTGAAGATATATAAGGAAGAGTTGAGTATACAGAGTATAGTTACAACAATGGATATACCAATAGTAAAAGAAGTGTTTGAGGAAGTATATTATGGAAAGAGTATAGGGAAGTATATGATATACCCGATAAACAGAGATATGGTAGAGATACGAGGTGCAGGAAAAAGAATATTGATTGCAGATAACAGAAGAGGAGAGATAAGAGATTTGCCATACCAAACAGATATCCTATATATGCTAGGGGAGACGGATATATTGAACTACACACCAGTACAATACTATGTAAATAATGAAGGAGTGGAAAATAATATTCCGTATTCTGTAAATTCCTACTTTACTTTTATTATAAATAATGATAAAATATTGGTAGTGTAAAAGATATAACTTTAATTGTTAAATAGAATTTGTTTAAAAAACCATTTAACTGCGATTTTTGAAGGTTTTTTTACTAGGAGGGAATATGTCAGAAAATTATTTAGCACCATTAGCATATTTTATCAATGAAAATAACGCAAATGATGAGTGGGTAATATTTTTGCATGCAGCATTTGTGGACCATAGAATGTTTAATAGTCAGTTAGAATATTTTAATGACAAATACAACATTGTTGCAATTGATATTTTGGGACATGGAAAGTCAGTAAATTGTAACAAAACTGATAGTATAGAACAAATGGCAAGTTATATAAATAATATTATGCAAAAACATAATATACAAAAAGCACATTTTGTTGGAGTTTCATTAGGTTGTGTGTTTGCACAAGATTTTGCAAATAAATATCAAGATAAAGTTGCAAGTATGGCTTGCTTTGGTGGTTATGATATTAACGATTTTGATATCAATAAACAAAAAGAAAACTCTAAAGCACAAATGAAATTAATAACAAAAGCATTGTTTTCTATAAAAGCATTTGCAAAAGCAAATAAGGAAATCTCTGCTTATTCGCAAGAAGGCAAAGAGGAGTTTTATAAACTAAATTTAGAGTTTAAAAAGAAATCCTTAATCTATCTTTCTAAATTGCAAAATTTAGTAAACAAATTCCCTAAAAAGCAAAGGACATATCCTCTTTTAGTTGGTTGCGGACAATTTGATATTCCTATGGAAATTGAAATTGTAAAAGACTGGGCAGAAAAAGAAAATTGCCAAAAAGTAATTATACAAGGTGCAGGGCACTGCATAAATCTTGATAAACCACAAGAGTTTAATAACATTTTAGAAGAATTTTGGAAAAGTTGTAAGTAATAGTAATTTTAATATTCTAAATAATTTAATAATAAACCACCTTCTATTTTATTGTAGAAGGTGGTTTGTTTATGTTTAATTTTTTTTAATAGAATTATCTTTTGCTATCAATAATAATTTAGTTATATTATAATAGCCTTTAATTGTTATGTCGTCAGAGTTTGAATTGTTTATTTTGTTTTTTAGTAAATTAATCATTTTGTTTTGATGATTTTCTACATTTGTTGTATCCCATTTATTTTCTGTTAAATTACTCATTATCTGCAGTTTTAAACTGGCAGTTTTGATTTTATCTTCTTTAAATTGGGCTTTTTTAGCAGATGGGTCAAAGTTAGAAAAATTTGCATTGTCTATTCTACCTAAAATACAAAGATTACCAAACATATTAAATTCTTCATCTTTCCATTTTTTACCATTTTTAGGGTTTTGAGGATACCAATGTTCAACAGAATTTCTATATTCAAACTTAAAATCTTTATAATTAATTTTTTCTAGTTGATTTTCAAGTTCTTTGTAATTGCAATTTGTTGTATTAGGCAAAAGTTCCCAAATCACATAATCTAAATAATTAAATACTATATGAGGTGTTGCAACTCCTTGACTAAAGTTATTATTATCTATCCATTCTTTAACATTATCTTTTGCAAATTGTTCAATTAAGTTTTGAAAATCATTAACAATATTGTTAGTATCGTTCAAATTAATTGTTTCAAAGTGTTTGTATAAATAATCAAGTAAAATGGTTATCCAGTGCATGCTTTTAGGTGATGTATATGTAACCCTTAAACAAGACTGCAACATTAGGATATTATCTTTTTTAAAAGTTGGGTTTTCATAATTAGGTTTTTTATCGTATGTGCAAAAACGAATCAAACTCCAGTTGCTATTATCATTATCAAATTGTCTTTTTATAATAAAGTTATCAAATAAAAAGCGACATTTTAATAAATAAATTATAAAATTTATTGCAAAATTTCTTTTATTTTGTTCATTATTAGAAGTTATTTTTTCTATTTTATTCTTAAAAGTTTTTTGCAATTTTAAATCATCTAACATTATAAAATCTTTTAACAATTCTTCTGTTTGACTTTGTTCATTAATAATATAAACTTTTAATATGTGTAATAAAAAATAAGGGAAGGAAATAATACTTTCAAAAGATTTTAAAGTTTTTTTATCTTCTTTATCTTTATTATTTTTATTTTCTTTTACTTTGTTAGTAATATTTATTAAATTATTATAGTTTTCGTCTTTTTCACCATTATTAATTAATTCTATAATAGTTTTAATATCTATTTTAAAAGAATCATCATCAGATGTGTTTTCAGATGACTTTTCATTGTTTGTATCACCTTTTTGTTGTGCTATTGCGGAAAAATCATTTTCAATAAAAGGTGTTTGCTGATAATCTTTTCCAAAAATTAAAGTACGAATATTTGTATCAAAGTGCATTTGCACATAGCCATCCATATTACTACAAGCATCCCAAATTTTTGCAAACAAAGTTCGTTCATTTTTATTTGATAAATAACTCATCAAATTTGCTTTTAAAATTTCATGTTGTTCTAGTTGTTCACCACGAGTATTCATTACTTCAAAATAGCGATTTAAATCTGTATGTTCAGGAACTTCAATACGAAACAAACAAGTATTTTTTAATTTTAAAATAATATGATTAATTTTTTCATTAATATCTGCAACTTTATTTTCATGAATAATCCATTCTTTTTCAAAATATTGTTTAATAATTTTGTATCCTTCAATAATGGAATTGTAGTTGCAATTTAGTTCATTTTTATCTAACAGACTTAATGCTTTAGCAGTATCTTTAAGTAAATCATTTGAATCTTGGCGACATTCAAAAGTTAAAGGATTATTTAAATTATTTATTATATTTAGTTTTTTGTTATGATAAATAAAAGACAAAATCAAATAAAGGGCAGTTAATCTTTGTTGTCCATCAATAACATCATAAGTGTTGCTATTAGTGTCAACTTTTTTTACTATTAAAGAGCCTAAGTAATAAGACTCATCATCAAAGTCTTTTATATCATTTAATAATTGCTCAATTTCTTTGCTCTCCCAAGCAAAAGCACGTTGGTATATTGGGATTTTATATTTAGTATTATCAAAAAGTGTATAGTTTTTATTATCAATTATGTTAAGTTTTTCACATTTTTTATCACTCATTTTATCACCTTACAATGTTTTTAATTGTTCTAACAATTTTTCTTGTTCTGCTTTAATCTTATTACTTCCAGTGGCTTCTTTACTATCAAGGCTACTTGTAAGTCTTGCAATTTCATAATGTGTTCTTGCTTTGTTTATTTCATAAAACATTGCAATATTATTTTCGTCAATTGCATTTTTATTAATACTTGCCATAGACAGACTTTTTAGTCCAATACGCATTGACATTGCCCATATAAAAAGATTTTTTACGGCAGAGTAGTCGTAATTTTTAAACTTATCATAATAAAATAATAAAACACATTTAAATAAATTAAACACATATTTAAAACCTTTTGAACTATTGTTCACAATATATTCTATTTTAGTGTTTTTGTATTTGTCTCCCGTGTAATTTTTTGTTTCTTTTATAACCATTCTGATTTTTTTAAAAATTTCTTCATCACTTTCTTCAATATCTTTTTCTATATCTTCAAGCAAATTAAGATAATGTTCTACCATATTAAAAAAATCTTTACCTTCTATAAATGGTTCATTAATTAAAAAATACGGATTAATATTTATTGTACGTTTTGCATAAGTATAAGGTGATGTTTCTTCTATACCTTTATAAATATCTATAAAACTTGAAGTAAAATTAATAGTGCTTTCTTTTTTAGTCCAGTTGTATATAGGGAACAAATAATTTCTAAAAAGATTATCTATAGATTTTGGATTAGTATTTTCCCATTTATTTATAATTCGGTAACATTCATTTTTATTTTCTTTTAAAACTCTTAAATGATATGCTTTTAATAAGTCATGAGGGTATAAACCTTTGCCACGTGAGTTTTGTGAGTCAAAAAGTTGAAAAGCCTCTCCAATATTGTCTACAATAATAACAACAACTTCCAAAATTCTGTCAATTGCATCTGAAAAAGAATCTTTATTATTTTTTATTAAATCAAAAGATTTTATATAATTATAATTTTCAAAAATATTGGCAATGGCTGTTTTATTATTAAAATCGTATTTAAACAAATTTGATTTAAAATTATCTTCCAGAACTTTCATTAAAAGTAAAAAAGTAATAATTCTTTGTTGACCATCTACTATATCTAATTTATTTTCATTTTTATGCAAAATAATTGTTCCAACTCTATATTTAAATTGGAAGTCAGCATTAGTATATTTTTTATTATCATCAATTGCAATTTGTATATCGCGCAAAAGTTCATCAACATTTTTAATAGTCCATTTATAAGGTCTTTGGTATTCTGGAATTCTTAAAGCATTGCATGAAAGTAATTCTTTTACAGAAAGTTTTATTGCTTCATTTGGATTAAAATCTTTATATTTCATATTTAAAAATTTTCTCCTAAACTATATGTTTTTATTAAAGTTAATATGTTGTACTTTTTATTGTACAACATAGATGTTTTTTGTAAATACCTTTTGAAAATCGGGGTATTGTGCTTTTAAACCTTTTAAATTTATAAAGTTTTGTATAGTTTTTATAGATTAGTATTGATATACTTTTACATAATCTACTACAAAATCTGCGGGCATTGCTGATTTTGGATTATTTGTAATTTCTCCTGCCCAAGTAAATTTGTTGTTTGGGTTGCTAGGGTTAGCACTGCCACTTTCACCTGCAATTTCCACTGATAACCATAAAAATTCTGGAACTTGTGATACTCCAAAAGATGTTCTCCAACTTTCACAACCATTTATATAAAAGATATATTCCTTTTCTGTCCATAAAAGTCCGTAGGTATTAAATTCTGTATACATATTTTTGTTTACTTTAAAGTATTTTGAATTTTCTGAAAGGTGGTCATCGCCATATCCGTTTACATGTACAGTATGAAGAGTAGTATTGCGATATTGGTCTGCTGGCAAGGTAGGGTCATTATAATAAGGTGATTCCATTATGTCAATTTCTGCACCATTTGCTCCATCATTTGTGTATAAGTTGTTTGCCATACTATTAGACTGTAACCAAAAAGCACTCCAAAGACCTTCTGCTGCAGGGGCTTTGCATCTTACTTCAAAATACCCGTATTTAAATTCTTTTATGTTTTGAGATAGAAGTGTGCCTGTATACCAACCAGCACCATGTTTGCCATCTTCTTTATATTCTGTTCTTATAATAAGATTACCATTTTCAGTAAAAGTTTGTTCGTCAGTCCAATAACCACCTCTTCTAATAGGTTGTTCAAAAGAAGTTTGCCAAACATTTTTGTCAAGTTCACCATCAAAATTATCTTCAAATACTAATTGCATATTTGATAAATCAATAGTTTTGTGTTTTTTGATTTTACCAAATGGACTACAACCAGTTAAAAATACGGACAATAATACAGAAACTAATATTATTGCAATTAAATATAAAGGTACTTTTTTCATAAACTTCTCCAATAAATTTTAAATTTCTTATAAATGAAACACTTTTGTAAATTGTTCCTTTAATTTTTTTATGCCAAAAGTCAAGTTGCAAATTATTGTAATACCACCAACAACTGCAGATATAACAGCAGGAACTAATATTGTAGTAATGTTACAAGCATAAAGAATTATAGGTAAAAAACCAGTCAAACTTATAAAATTGCAGGATACAAATAATGATTTATTATGCTTATAAAATATAGTTAGCATTGCTCTAGATATAATTATCATAAAAGTTATAATAATAGGCAAGCAATAACTTGTTGCAACATTTGTTTTAAAAATTGCCTCATAAATGTAACAAAGAGATATTAAACATGCACCTTGCAAAAATATTTTAGCGCCAATTTCCGAATTAGAATAAATTGTATTGCCTATCAATAAATAACCATAAGCAAAAACTGCAACCATAAACCAGCACCAAAGGGTAGTATATGCTGACATATAGCAAACTATAATACTAATTATAGATGCAATTAAAGCCACTATCAAATAAATATTTTTTGGTGAGACTTTTAGTGGCAAAGGTCGTTTTTCTTGTTTTGGGGGATATTCGTTTTTAATTTCTACAACTGTTTTGTCTACTATCATTTGACATAATGGACAAATGTTGTTATCCCCAATTTCTACACCACAATTATTGCAACGCATTGTCCACCTCCCAGTAATTGCTACTAATTTTTATATTAAATCCAAGGTCTGCTAAATATTTGATAAAGAATTGTTCCACCTTAGTATCTTTTAGTAATCTAACAAAAGCAATAGTTAAAGTATTGTAAGTTGTAATTGCTGTAAAAGAGATAGGCACGGAAGGGCAAGCATGTAACATAAAAGTTATTTTTTTGACATAAGGTTCAAAAGATTTTGGCAAATCTGCAACACCTACATTGCTAAAAGTAGCGGTTTTCGTAGGCTTTTTTAATGTTTTTTCATTGCTTATGGCAAAAATTAAGTGTTTTATCCAAAGAGGCAATATCCTCATTATCCAAAACTTTTCACCTTTCATTGTAGTGCTGATATTGTTGTCTAAATATTCTTTATTGTAACAACTTTCTATAGAATCTTGAATGATTTTTATAAAATACTCCAAAGATAAATCATTATTTTTTATATTTGCTCTAGCACGAGAAAACAAAGTAAAGTTACGCAGAGTTTTGCTTTTGTATAACTTCCTTAAGTTCATGGGGATAAATAGTGTAATGTCTTTTGGGTTTTTAACAAACTTACCTTTTGTCATATAAACACTATACATAAAAAGTCCGCCTAAAAAATGAGTTACAGTATAGCCATTGCTTTTGCAGTAGGCAAGTACTTCTTGAGCATCAAAGTCAGCAGTTATAGCACCTTTACCAAGGTGGTCAAATTGTTCCCCCGGCACAGTAAAAGCCTGAGATTTACTGCCAGTCAATGTGCCAATATCAATATCTTTTAGTTTAACAGGTTTGTAACAAGCGGCAAAACTATCTTCATACTCCTTTTCGTCAATAGGGGTATCTAATGTTATAATTTTATCTTCTGCGTCCAAATCAAGTCCTGTTTGTTTAAAATAAGTATGCAAAAGACTTTTAATAAATTGCAGAGCACCACTTCCATCGCAAAGAATATGAAAAAATTCCAATGTCAAACGATTATGGTAGTACATTACTCTAAAGCAAAAGTCATTGCAGTTATGAGGAGTAATTTTTTCCATAATTATATCTGATTCTGGTTGAACATTTAATTGCTTTGTATTTTCTTCTAAATAATACCAAAAAACACCTCTTCTTAATCTTACAGCAAAAGATGGAAACCTTTTTAAAGTCATATTTAGAGCAGTTTGTAGTTTTTGTGGGTCAATATTTTCTGTAAGGTCAACTGTAAACCTAAACAGGTTTTGTGTATCTTTTGTGGTTATAAAAGGATAAAGTTTTGCACTATTATCCAAACGAAACCATTTTTTTTGAGCCATATTTACCTCTAATCATTTTTTATATTAAATAATTTTAATATTTATATAATTGTAGCATAAATTACAAGTTAAAACAACAAAAATTTTATTTTTGTAACATAAAGACATAAAATTAACATTTGAAAATTGAATTTTTTTGTAAAAAAGTTGAAATTTTATAAATAATCAAAATTTTATCAATTAAAAATTTGAAAAAGTTTAATAACAAAACTAAAAAATAAAGTGTTAAAATAAGGTTATTTTAATGGTTGTATAACTTAATGTTTTTCCTAAAACTCTTTACTTTTTTATAATAATATGCTAAAATATAGCCGAGGTATTTATGAAAGAATTTGATTTAACGGGAAAATGGAGTTTTCATGAAGTTGGCAGGGGCAAATGGTATACAGCCGTTGTGCCTGGTAGCAATTATATTGATTTGCTTGCTAACAATTTGATAGACCACCCGTATTATGACAACAATGAGGATTTGACACAATGGATAGGCGAGCGTGACTGGGAATATGCACGCGAATTTACCTTGCCTATGGATATGCTAAAAAAGCCAGTTATTATGCTTGAGGCAGATAAGTTAGATACTATTGCAGATATTTACATTAATGACAGACTTGTTGCAAGGACAGAAAATTCTTTTATAAAATATTCTATTGATATTAAAAACTTTGTTTCTAGACTTACTAACAAAATTAGGATAAAATTCCGTTCACCATTGACATATATTGAAAACAAGTTAGAAAACTCACCAATGCCTAGCAGTAAAGTAGGTATGTTAGGTGCGCAGTTTATACGTAAACCTGCAATACATTTTGGTTGGAATAACAATGTAGTATTACCATTTAGCGGTATTTGTGGCAATATAAAAATAGTAGGGCATGACGAAGTTTATTTTGGTAGTCCTGTTATAAGTAACGAAACAATTTCTAAATCTGCAATAATTATTGTAAAAGCACCCGTAAAAGGCAAACAATTATCCGAAGGTGCAGAGTATAAAATTAAACTAAATATTACAGAACCTAATGGCAATGTGATTTCTATGGTAAGCAACAAAGTTGAAGACCAAAATGAGTTAGTTGCAACTATAAATAAACCTGAGTTGTGGACTATTTATACTAAAACAGATAAGCCAGCATTGTATATAATAAATTTGGAATTATTGAAAAATGGTGAAGTAATTGACAATAAAACTTTAACTTATGGACTAAAAAACATAAGATTTGAAGAAGAGGAAGTTGATAGTTACAAAAAGTTTGGCTTAGTGCTTAATGGCGAAAAAGTATTTGTTAAAGGTGTAACTTTGATGCCTCTTGATAGTATGTCATCTTTGTTTAATAAAAAGAAGATGGAAAGTTATCTTGATAGTGTAATAAACATAAATGCCAATTTAATAAGAGTGTTTGCAGGCAGTGGATATATGCCTGAAGAATTTTATGCTATGTGTGACGAAAGAGGAATAATGGTATGGCAGGACATGCCTTTTGTAGGTATGGTTTATCCTTTTGAAAATAATGATTTTATAAGCAATGTGGAAAAAGAAGTTAAAGATAATATCTTAAAATTGCATACTCACCCATCATGCGTAGTACTATGTGGTAGTTATGAAATGGAACATAAACTTTCAAGGACTTTTGGCAAAACTACACTAAAAGGTACGATTTTTGATATGTTTTACAAAAAAATACCTGAAAGAATTAAAAGTACAGGTTGTGATATATTGTATATTCCATCATCACCTTTGTCTGATAAATTTTGTAGCAAGGTTAATAACTATAAAAGCGGTATATCCAATATGTGGGAAGTTTGGGGGGGTATGCGTTCAATGCAAAAATTAAGCAAACATTTGCCAAGGTTTTGTGGTGAGTTTGGTATGCCATCTATGCCAAGTTCTAACGTTTTTGATGAGTTTATATCTAAAAAGCAATATAACATTACTGGTCTTGAATTGGAAAAAAGGCAAAAGTTCCGTGATGGTAACAATAAAATGTTGTATTATATATCTTCAAGATTTAGAGTGCCAAGAAGTATATCTGACTTGATATATTATTCTCAATTAACTCAAGCAGAGTATTATACAGAAATGATAGAACATTTAAGGCGCAATATGTCAAAATGTCGTGGTGTAATTATGACCTCATTAAATGACTGCTGGGCAGGTATTGACTGTTCTACAATTGACTACTTAGGTCATTATAAAGCAGCAATGTATAAGTTAAAACGAGCATATGCACCATATCTAATGTCAGTAACTTGCAAAAAAGGTGTTGTTAAAGTTGATTTAAGTTGTGATAGCGATATTTCCGAAGAGTGTAATTTAAACTGGAAAATAGAAGATTTTGACGGCATAGTGCTTTCAAATGGTGAGCAAAATGTAGAGATTAAAGGCGGGCAAAACTGCACAATTTCAACCCTTGATTTAAAAGAAGTTATAACAGGCAAGGAAAGGGAAATTGTTTTTGTAGCAAGACTTACAGATAAAGCGGGTAGGGTACTAGCAGCAGAAGACTTTTTGTTTGTACAAAATAAACTTGCATTACTGCCAGACCCTAAACTAAAAGTAGGTGTAGTAATAAAAAAAGGTGTTGCAAAAATTACAATACAGGCTGAAAAATTTGCAAGATATGTTGCTATTTATATGGAAAATGTAAAAACACCATTTAGCAATAACTATTTTGATATTATGGCGGGTGGTAGGGCAGAAATAACTATACCTGTTGGCAAAATGAAAGAGCAGGAAGTGCTTGAAAAATTACGTATTAAATCTGTTGCAAATATAGATATGAAAGGTAACGTTATAAGAGATATTGCCAAAAATACTGGAGTATTACTTGCTCCTAAAAACATTAAAGATGTTGTGTTAAAATGGTTCTTTAAATAAAATATTGTAGATGTTTTTTATAATTTTTCGCAAAATATTATATGAAAATCGGTATTATTTGAATTTCTGTATTGTAAATCAAGGGCTATAATATAATAAACTTGATATAAAAATAAAAAGGTGTAAGCATTAGTCTTACACCTTTTAGTGTTATTCTGTTTTGTCATTATTTTCAGAATCTGTTTGTTTATCATTATGTTTGTTGTTAAATAATTTATATTTAATTTTTACAACATACTCTTTTGCTTTTAGTGAGTAAGTTTTAAAAGTATTATTTGTAGGAGTTTGAGTTCCGTTATCTAGTTGTTCAATTTTGCCAGCAACAAGTTTTTTCTTTTCCACTTTTTTGTAAATAGAGTAAGCGATTATTGCAATTATTGCTATTAGCAAGCAAACACTAAAAATTTTAACTTCTAAACCTAACGGCAAGGCTTTAACTCTTGTCCACATTTTAACAACTATATCCTGTTTTTCGCCAAAGTCAGTCATCTCAACTAATCTGTCTGCTATGTTAGTAGAGGGCATTGTAATTTCTGGTATTTGCAAAGAGGTAAAATCAATACCATAATCATTTTTATATTGTTGTATTAACTTTAAGTTTTCCTCTGAAATTTTTCCAGCCTTATCTTCAAAAAGATAGGTAAAATCATTAGCATCTACTGTGTCATCAGACATATAGTCAATTATCTCAGGAGAGATTACTGCAGTAGTGTAACCAGTTTCGTCCATATTACGAAGAGAAATATCCGGCTCGCACATAAAGTTTATAAATTCGTGAGCAATATCTACATTTTTAGCATATTTAGGAATAACCCAGTTGTCAAACCAAATATTAGAGCCTTCTTCAGGGATATAGTAATCAAGATTTATTTTGTTTTCTAAAGCCTCTTCAATAGCCCAAACTGCATCACCACTCCAAGCAAGGTTAACGTATGCTTCGCCATTTATCATAGAGTCCTTACCGCTATCTACTTCATAGGCATAAAGGATATCATATTGCTTTCTTAACTCTTTTTCAACTTTTGCAATTTTATCTTCAGTGATATTATTTGTTAAATCACTTATTTTATCACGATATTCTTCTGGTGTAGCAGTTTTAGCAAATTCTTCCAATTCCTTACGGTAAGCATAAATAGTAGCAATAAATACGGAGTCACGTATGCTATCTTTCATAAGGATTTTGTTTTTATACTTTTCATTCCAAAGCAAATTCCAGTTATTCAAATCTTCTTCACTTACTTTGTCAGCATTGTACATAATTCCAACAGTTCCCCACATATAAGGCACACTATATTGATTACCTCTGTCAAAATTTCTATCCAATAGATAAGGTGGAATATTTTTAAGGTTAGGTATTTTGTCCTTGTTTATTTCAATCAGCAAGTCTTGTTTTTTCATTTTTTCAATAATGTAATCACTAGGACACATTACATCATAGTCTGCTTCACGTTTGTTTATAATTGTGTAAGCCCTTTCCAATGTATCAAAAGTATCATATTGAATGCGAACTTTTTGACCTGTTTTTTGTTTATAATATTCTTCAAAATCTCTTAAAACACTTGATTCTTTTCCGTCTTCTATATAGTCTTGAGCATTGTAAACTTTTAAAACAATTACTTTATTGTTACAACCGCTTAAAATAGGTAGTAACATTAAAGATAAGATTAAAGCGATTAAAATTAAAATGGTTAATTTTTTATTTTTCATATTTTAACCCCCTTTGCTTTTGCAATTGCTTTGTTTTTAGTTTTTTTCTCACGATGAGAGAAAATATTTACAATAATTAGCAATAGTAAAACGGACACAAGTATCATTGTGGATAGAGCACGAAGGGAAGGTGTTAAACCATTTTTTGCAGCATCTGCATATATGAATGTTGATAATGTGTTAATTCCTTGAATGTTAAAAATAGTAACTACAAAGTCATCAATAGATAGTGTAAACGCAAGGAAGAAACCACTAACAACACCAGACATAATTTGAGGTAGCACTGCTTTAAAAAGTGCTTTCATAGGTGTGCAACCTAAATCTAACGCAGCCTCATATAAATTGTTATCCATTTGTTGTAGTTTAGGCATAATGGAAAGTATAACATAAGGTGTGCAAAAAACTATATGTGCTATTATTACTGTTACCATGCCAAAAGGTATGCCAAATAGTAAAAATAGTAGCATTAAAGATACACCAGTTACAATTTCTGCATTCATCATAGGTATTTTGCTAACGGTAAGCATTGCTTCCTTTGAGCGGTTTTTCATATTATAAATACCAATTGATGCAAAAATACCTATTAAAGTTGATATTACAGAAGAAATACTAGCAATAATTAAGGTGTTTTTTAAAGCGGCTAAAATATCTGCACTTTCTGCTGGGTCAAATAATTTTTGGTATAATTCAAAACTAAACCCTTGCCATTGCATAGTTGCTGCAGGTGTGAAAGAGTATATAACTAAAACAGCAATAGGTGCGTATAAAAACAAAAGTACTAAGTAAACATAGCCTTTGGCTAAAATCTTTTTTACCATATCCTACCTCCTGCTGTTTGTGTTTTGTTGTTATATTTCTTTTCAATAAACATTGTAATACCCATTAGTAGTAACAATATTATTGATAGTGCAGAACCATAGTTCCAAGAATTTTGAGTAAACTCTAAGTTAATAATGTTACCTAGCAATTGAACAAGATTATTACCAAGCAAGTCTGCTATAACGAATGTAGAAAGAGTAGGCATAAATACCATAGTAATACCACTAATAATACCAGGCAGTGCAAGAGGTAATATAACGCGAGTAATAACTTTTGTAGGTGTTGCACCTAAGTCAAGTGCTGCTTCTGTAAAACTTTTGTCTAGGCTAGATAAAGTTGAGTAAATAGGAATAATCATAAATGGCAAAAAGTTGTAAACCATACCAAAAATAGTAGTGCCTTTGCCAAAATTAATTTCTGTATTAAACCATGAGCCAAATGCTTCAAACATTGCACGAGTAGCAATAGTTCTTAGCAAAAAGTTAATCCACATTGGAAGAAGGAACAATAAAAATAATGTTCTGTTTCTGTTATACTTTTTGTTAGCAAGAATATATGCCACAGGAAAACCTAGTGCAAAACAAATAATTGTAGTAATAAAGGCTATCCATATAGAGTCAAGGAAAGAATTGAATGTTACTCCATCAGTAAAAAAGTTGATAAAATTTTCAAGACTTATGCTACCATCTGCATTTGTAAAGGCATAAAACACTATCAAAGCAAGTGGTAAAAGCACAAAAAGTAACATAAATACTGCATAAGGAATTGCAAGGTATTTTCTTTTTATAGTGATTTTTTTCATTTGCTACTCCTATTTAGAAGAAATAATTCTCTCTAACTTAATATCTTCCGGTTTAACAGTAATTCCCACACGGTCATTGCTATCGTATTCGTCTTCAGTTTCCACAAAAAAATCAAAGCCGTTGTCTACTTTTACTACATATTGATATTTATCACCTTTAAATATGCTTGATACAATATTACCTGCAATTGGTGCAGAATCTTCATAGTCAGTAAGGTCAATTTTATCAAAATCAATAGAAATTTTAACTTCCTCTTTTAAATATTCATTTTCAGAATAACCTGCATTTTCAAAGGTTTTTTTGTCATAATTAAATATTCCATCAGCAAATTCTATTTCTGTTTCAGATAAAACTTTTGCAGTTATAAGGTTGCTATTTTTTTCTTTTTTCATAATATGAATATCGTCTGGACGGATAAACAAACTAACTTTTTCACCTGCTTGCCATTCAGTAGTTGAATGAATTAAAAATTCAACCTTATTTGCAATAACACTCATTTCATAATGAACACCTTTAAACAAAGAGGATATAACTTCGCCTTTTATTTGTCCTTTTTCCTCATCCATTAGATAAATGTCTTCTGGACGTATTACAACATCAATTGCTTGATTTTTTTCAAATCCGCCGTCAACACAAACAAATTCTGCACCTGCAAATCTAACAAGTTTGTCCTCTAGCATAATACCATTTATGATATTAGACTCACCAATAAAGTCAGCAACAAAGGCATTAGATGGCTCATTGTAAATATCAATAGGTGTACCCACTTGATGGATAATACCATTTTTCATAACAACAATACGGTCACTCATTGTAAGAGCCTCTTCTTGGTCATGAGTAACATATACAAAGGTAATACCTAATCTGCGGTGCATATTTTTAAGTTCTAGTTGCATTTCTTGACGCATTTTTAAGTCCAAAGCACCCAAAGGCTCATCAAGCAATAAAACTTGTGGCTCATTTACAATTGCACGGGCAATGGCAACCCTTTGTTGTTGTCCACCACTAAGGCTTGTAACATTTCTGTATTCATAGTCAGTAAGACCAACTATTTTTAGTGCTTTTTTAACTTTTTCAGAAATTAAACTTTTAATTGCCTTTTGTCTTGCTAAAAAACCTTTTACATCTGTGCAAAGTTCTTTCTTTTTCATTTTTAAGCCAAAAGCAATATTGTCAAATACATTTAGGTGAGGAAATAGTGCATATCTTTGAAACACAGTATTTACAGGTCTTAAATGAGGCGGAATATCAAGTACAGATTTTCCGTCAAGCAAAATCTCACCACCTGTAGGTTTTTCAAAACCTGCTATCATTCTTAAAGTAGTTGTTTTACCACAACCACTAGGTCCAAGAAAGGTTACAAACTCACCTTTTTCAATATTAAGATTAACGTGGTCAACTACATTTTGTCCATCGTATGCTTTACAAACGTCTTTTAATTCAATAAGTGTACTCATAAGTTTATTTCTCCATTAAAAAGTTGGTGGGCTAGATATCCAAATGATTTTTGCTGGGATATTAGTCGCATTTTCTATATAGTGTAATTTGTCAGATACAAAATAAAAACTTTCCTTTGCTTTTACAGTGTAACTATTTTTTCCAAGATGTAAAATTATTTTGCCGGATAAAACATATCCAAATTCTTCACCCTCATGAGGCATGTCTTCTGGCAAAGAGTATTTAGGTTTTATAGTAACCAAAAGCGGTTCCATCTCATTTTTTTGGCAGTTTGGTACTAACCATATTTTTTCTTGCTCCAAACTATCTTTTACAATAAAATCATTTTCTGTAAAAACAACTTGCTCTTCTTCCTCTTCCTTAAAAAAAGTTTGAGCATCTGTGCCAAGTGCAGATAAAATATCTATAAGGGTAGATATTGAAGGGCTTGTCAAATCATTTTCTAATTGAGATATGTATCCCTTAGTAAGTTCGCACCTATCGGCAAGTTCTGACTGCGTGAGCGATAATTGTAGCCTTAATCTTTTAATTTTTGAACCTATTTCCATAATTACTCCTTTTTATATTCGTACTAAACTATAAGTTTAACAACTTTAAGTATATTAAACACAAAGTTTAGTAAAACAATATATGCTAAACTTAAAGTTTAGTTTTATTAAACAAAACGAGTATAGCATATATTTATAAATATTGTCAATTATTTTAAATAAATTTTATCAATTTATTATAAATTTTTTCAGCATCAAAAAGTAGGAGATTTATATGGTAAAAAATAAAAGAAACTATAAAAATAAAAATTGATATGTTTTTAATTATAAATAAGCCTAATAAAACCATTTAAATCTACATAAACAAGGAAAAAGCGTGTAGATTTTAATAAATAGGCAAAAATTATTTAAACAATATCTATTTAGTGTAGAATTTTGCCTATAAATTGTATTAAGGTAAATAAAAAGTGCTAACTTAATTGTTAGCACTTTATGTTTATTAAATTTTGTTTTATATCCGCTTAGTATTATTTAACAAAACTTTTTAGTTGGTTTATGTTCATAAATCCTACTTGTTTGTCTACTGCTTTGCCTTCTTTAAACAAAATTAAAGTAGGAATTGATATAATACCATATTCTTTTGCAACATCTGGCACACTATCAACATCAATTTTTAATATATTAATTTCTGGCATCTCACTTGCAAGTTGCTCTAAAAGCGGTGCCAGCATTTTGCATGGTCCGCACCAGTTTGCAAAAAAGTCCACAAGTACTGTGCCGTTTGCTGTGTTGTCAATAAATTCTTCCTTACTTGCTATGTGTTTTAACATAATATCCTCCAATTATTGCATAATACTGCAATAATAAATTTTAATTCTCTATAATAGTATACCACTAAATTTTTAGTTTATCAATAGTTTGCCAAAAAATTCCAATTATTACTATAATCTTTAGTTCATTCTACTTTTATTAGCATTAGTAAAAATTATAAAGATATTTTAAACACTAAATTTGATAGACAAAAGGTTACTAGTAAAACTGCAAGGGTAGAAAAACATTGGCTAAACAATATTTTAATATTTAATTTAGTTTAATTTTGTGTAAAATTTGTGTAGGATTTTACAAGTTTAAGGTTTGATTAAGGTATATGTTCTATTATATTATTGTATTATACCACGCATATTAATGTGGTAGAAAATGTCAAAAGCGATTTTGCTATGTATCAGTGCAATCAAATTCATTTGATTTGTACTATTTATAGGGTAACTATCCCATTTTGATATTTTGCTATGTATATTAGTATGGCATGGTGGGCGAATTCTGATTTCTTTGGGAGGAAATTATGGAAAGAAGAAAGACAAAAATATATGGTGTTTGTATAAGCCTAGTATTAGTATTGTCTATGGTTTTGGCTATTTTTGGTGTTTTATCCTTAAATACTCCAAACTATGGCAGTAGTAATTTGGGACAATCTGTACAACCAGTTGTTAATGGCTATACACCTGAAAATTATTTGGGTGGTGTTGGCGACCTTACTGACTATATGATGGAAAAAGGTTACGGCTATGGAAATAATGATTTTGTAGCAGTTTCTAGTGAGGATGAATTAAAAGCATTCTTAAAGCAGGAAGGTAAATATGCAAATAAGAGCGGTTATTTAACAACAAATATAAGTTTAAATTGGAACACTTCTGAAAAAGCATATCTTGCACCTAATATAGAATTTAAACAGGAGTTAGATGGCTGTGGTTGGAGCATTAAATTGCAAGGGGATTATAATGATGCTTCTTCAGGATTAGACCGCCGTAATGATAATTCAGTTGGTCTTATAAAAGTTGATGCTGGTGATGGATATGCTATGCAGTCTGGCACAGATTCTGAAGGCAAACCTACATTCTATCAAGTAGACTTCCATTGTTTTGGTGGATTGGTAAGTGTTCTTGGTCAAGGCGGAAAATTAAGTAATTTTACGTTTAAAATAGAGGGCAATCATAATTTTGGATATAAAGATTCATGGAATAACGAATATTGTGATGATGGTGAAGACGCATTAACAGTATTTGGTGGTTTAGTTGGATATAATGAAGGCGGTATAATTAATAATGTCGTTGTTGATTTGGCAGCAAATAAAGTTATTGGTGCATCAGAAGATATTTCTGCTGCAGGTAATTCTATTGCAAAATTAGGTTGTACAAATGCCGTATATGAAGGTTTAGTTGTAGGAGCAAGTAAAGGTGGAAGTCTTAAAAATGTTACTGGTATAATGGGTGCAAATAGTACTTTGGAAACAACAAACAGAACTGGCTGGATGAAAAAGTGGACCTGGACTTCAGGAAAAACACATGCTGGTGCAAGTTTTGTAGGCGGTATTGCTGGATATGTAATGAGTGGTTGTTTAATAGACAATGCTTATATGCACTTCAATAGTGGCAGTAAATTAGTAGCAAAAATTAATAAAACACGTTATAATAATGCAGGTGGTAGTGGCGGTGATTTTAGTGCTTATAGAATAATAGGTGGAATTGTTGCTGTTAATAAAGGTGGTTCAATTAATGCCGCGATGGTTAGTGGTAATTTGAATTGCATGGAAATTGGTGGTAATTCAGGTAGATGGGAAGATGATTCAGTAGTAAGTAATTTTAAGAATATTTATGTTGGAGAAGGCACAATGCCAGGTACAATGATTTATAAAAATGCTACAGGTGGCGATAATACTAGTGGTGGTGATAATTATGGTAGCAATGTAAATCAAGCCTATGCAGAAGTTAAAGAAAAAGCAGTTTTAAGAACTGATTTTGCAGATAACGGAAATGGTGGTGTAGCAATTCCTTATTATTTTGACCATGATGTAACTGGTGCTGTAAAAATATTTGTGCCACAAGGCAAAATTTTGTGGTATTTATATGGTCAAGCAGTATATTCTCAATTAAAAACTGGTGAATTATCTGAAACAAAATACCCAGAGGCAGGTTCAAATACTAATATTAGTATTGGTATTAATGATACTGGTGAAATTGGTATTTATAAAAAAGATGCTAATGGTCCTGAAGTAGATACCAAAGGTGAAAGATGGATAGAAATGTCTGACCAAAGCAGAAAGTCAAGAAACGGCAATGTAGACTCTCCTTTGTATTACGATGGAACTAAGTATGAATTAAAAATGAAAATCCAAGGCAAGTTATATGACCAAGGGTTACAAATTATAAATATTGGAGACCTTAAAAATGCAATGAACATTTTTAATGGCAAACCAGTAAAATTGCATTGTAATGACAATGGTGATTATGAACATGCTGTTGCATATAGTAATGACCAAGAAAAAGTTGTAGTATTGTTGCCTAACGTTACTGCAGGTATGGACAGAACAATTTCTATACAAAAAAGAAGCCTATTAGTAAATACTGAAGGTGATTATGAAAGAAATGAAAGCACTATTTTTAGTGGAGCAAGTGTAACATTTACTAAGTTGAGTGATGATAGGGCAGGTGTTCGTTCTGGTCTTGCACCAAATGAATTTATGATGTGGCAAGACCAAAAATATACAGAGAATGTTTCTATACCATTAAATGTTGCAGGTAGACAAATGTTAAGACCTTCTACTAACAACTATATTCTGTATAAGGAAGTTTATTTTGGTAACCATGTTGTGTTGGAAGAAGTAGGAAGTTACTTTTCAGCAGTTATTAAACCTCATACAATAAAAGTCCATGAAAGCATTTATATTAATGGTGCGGCTGTTGGTGGCGAGTATGATATAATGAGTGCAAAAGAGTTTAATGATAGTGATAAAAATGCACAAAAACGTACAATAACTATCAGTGCAAGATTAAATGATAGCCACTTTACAGCAGAAAAGGTAATACTAATAGACAAAAATGGTCAAGAGATTAGTAATATTGAATGGAAAACTTCTCAAGACGGTTTGATTTATACAACTTATACTGTATCTGATGATAGTTTAAAAGAAATTAATTTTGTTAATTATAAAGAACAATTATATAAAGTATCTATAAATAATGGTACAGAAACTATTGAAAAAAATGATTATAAGTATGGTGATAAAGTTTATCTTGATGCGCCAGAACCTGCAGAAAACAAAGTATTTGTAGGTTGGCAAAGGGCAGATGGAAGTTTCTTAACTTATCTTCCTACATATTCTTTAAAAGTTACAGAAAACTTTACTTTAACAGCAATTTATGAAGATATAGATACTGTGAGCAAACCTTGGAAACAAATTTATCGTGATAAGTTTGATAATATTTTAAGAGAATGTTACTCTTTAAATGCCGCTGTTGATAGTAATTATAGATTACCAGGCAAAATGGGTTGGACATTTAAGAATTGGGAAGTTATTAAAAAAGATGAGGCTAACAAAATTGTTGAATTTAGAGCAACCTTTAATAGAACTGAATTAGCACCTACTGTTCAAGTAGTTTATAATAATAAAGATGTTGTATATAAAGAATATGGTGCACCTATTACTTTGGAGGCAAATAAGACTTATTTAGTTAACCGTTCTAAAGTAGAAGTAGGAAAAGAGCCTCTTGTAATTTATGCAATTACTGATTTAAATATTGAGGAAATTGACCCTAATCATTTTGTTGGCACTATTAAAGATACATCTATGACATATACTTCATTCTTACTAGATGGTACTTATTATATTAGTATAACATTTGTTTATGGTGATGCTGATGATGTATATGATACAGAAAAGAATAAGCCAAATATCAACATTAATGGCTTTACTAAAGCGGACTATACTGAATATGTAAAACAAGGTAATGTTTATCAGATAAGTATGGTTGTTACTGCTAAAGAATTAGAATGTAGATTTGGTAACAATACAGAAATTACTGCTTTCTTAAGTGTGCTTTCAGATAAACCAGATGATGATGGCAATTATGCAGTAATGTATCAATTTGAAGAGATTATGATTTTTAAAAGAAAAGACTAATTCTAATAATTAAAAAGTAATGTTAAGCAAAAACCTCTCGCAAATCGGGAGGTTTTGTTTTATATTTATTGAAATAATTAATATATAAAATTGTATAATGAAACTATATTAATATATTATACTATAGCAAAAATGCAATATTTATTTTTTCTTGACTTAATTTATTTTTGCGTGTATAATTAAAATGTATAAATAAATAAAATATTTAATAGAAAGGGTATTTATCCAATGCTATTATTTATTTTATAATAAAATCTTACTTTGAAAGTAAAAAGTCAAAAGGTAGGTAGATATGAAATATATTGTTATTTTAGGGGACGGAATGGCAGATTTGCCATCAAGTAACCTTGGTGGAATGACTCCACTTGAAGTTGCGTATAAACCTAATATTGATAGTTTAGCACAAAAAAGTATTTGTGGTATGTGCAAAACTGTGCCAGATGGTATTAAACCGGGTAGTGATGTTGCAAATCTATCTGTAATGGGTTATTCTCCATTAAAATATTATAGTGGTAGGTCTCCGCTTGAAGCACTAAGCATTGGTGTTAATATGGCAGATGATGATTTGGCAGTTAGATGCAATTTGGTAACTTTATCTGAAGAGGAAAACTATGCTGATAAAAGTATGGTTGACTATAGTGCGGGTGAAATTTCAACAGAAGAGGCAGCAGAACTTATTAAAGCGGTGCAAGAAGCACTTGGTAATGAAGAGTTTTCATTTTATAATGGTGTAAGTTATAGACATTGTTTGATAAAGCATAATGGGGAATGTGGTACAGAATACACTCCACCTCATGATATTAGTGGCAAAGTTATTGGTGACTATTTGCCAAAGGGTTTATATGGCGAACAAATGCTAGAGTTAATGGTTGCGTCCTATGATATATTAAAAAATCACCCTATTAATTTAAAACGTATTGAAGAAGGTAAAAATCCTGCAAACAGCATTTGGCTTTGGGGCGAAGGCAGCAGACCAGCACTTCCTAACTTTGAGGAATTGCGTGGTTTAAAAGGCGCTGTTATTTCTGCTGTTGACTTGTTAAAAGGTATTGGAATTGCAGGCGGTATGGATATTATTGAAGTTGAGGGAGTTACTGGTACAGTAAACACTAACTTTAGTGGTAAAGCAGAGGCTTGTGTTAAGGCAATACGTGATGGATATGACTATGTTTATCTTCATATGGAAGCACCTGATGAGTGTGGACATCAAGGGGATAGCAAAGGCAAAGTTAAGTCTATTGAATTAATTGACGAAAAGGTTGTTGGGTATATTTTAAATGAACTAGAAGGAGAAGATATACGTATTTTAGTATGTCCTGACCATCCAACTCCGCTTGTTACTAAAACTCATAGTAGCGAGCCTATTCCTTTTATTATTTATGACAGCACAAGTATTAAAGAGGGAGTTTTTGCATATACTGAAAATGAATGTGCTAAAACTGGACTTATGCTTAATTCTGGTGACGAATTGGTTGAGTTGTTTTTGCAAAAGGAAGATGTTATGAGTAAAGAAATAGAAAATGAAGATTTGGCTATTGCTGATTCCTATGATAATAATGAGGACGATGTTGTAACGGATAATGAAGAAGTTACTAGTGACAATGAGGAAGAAGTAGCCGATAATGAAAACAATGACTATCAAGACGGGCTAGATGAACAAAAAGTAATTGTTGGTGACGATATTTTTGTTGATGATAGCCAAAATGATGAGGAAAATCCTGCAAAAATCGACCCTAATGAGGAAAGTAAAGAGGATAATGGGGAAGAAAATAGCAAGACTAAGGATAATAATAAGTCAAAGAATAAAGTTGGTAAGTCTTCTAAAAATAAAAAATTAATTACAATATTAATTTCAGTTGCAGTGCTTGCAGTTTTAATACTGGTATCTGTGCTAACACCTATACTTGTTATTAACGCACCAAAGGTTTTAATAAGCAGTGCCGAAGACTTTAGTAAACCAGTAAAAGATAAAAAAGAACTTTATTATTTGCAAAAAGATGTTACTGTTGAAGGGGATTTGACATTAGGTTTAAATGTTGACTTAAACAAAAAAACTTTGATTGTAAATGGTACATTAACACTAGAAAGTCCTAAAGGTGACGAGAT
This sequence comes from uncultured Christensenella sp., assembly GCA_910577795.1. GTDB lineage: Bacteria > Bacillota > Clostridia > Christensenellales > UBA3700 > MGBC100798. Next base: position 53,579 of record CAJTNW010000004.1, on the reverse strand, counting down.
GACTCTTGGTGTTAAAAATGGCAAAACTTATGATATTGGTGGCAAAATTCAAGCCAAAAAAGTTGTTGTAAAAAATGCTGCTAAAGTTTCCATTTTAACAAATGTTACTACAGATGAATTTGAAATTAATAGTGTAGCACAAGGTGTTGTAAATGGTGGACTTCATACTAACAAAGCCTTTAATGTAAAAAGCAGTAAAGTTACTTTTGATAGTTTGGAGTTTGGTGAGCAAATAACTACTTTAAATGCTATAAATTCTGATATAGTTTTAAATAAGGAAGCAAGAATAAATTTAGAATTGCAAAACACAAAAGTACGTGCTATTAGTAATGTTGGTAATTGTAATTTGGACGAGTTTTCTGAACTTAGACTTTTAGGTGCAACTTATAATAATTTTGATGAGAATAATAAGGAACTTGGCACAATTACTGGCGGTAAATTAGTTTATGTAAGCGAAAATGGTGCTTTTGCTAAAATAGAAAATACAGATACTGTATGGGTTAGCAAAGAAAGTTTGCTTAATAAAGATTCAGAAATTGTAAATGTTAAAAACGAAAATTATATTGACTGGTTAGAAACTCCACAATTTGCTGTTATTACTAGAGATGGTAACATTGCAACACTTGAGTTATCTTCAGTTGATAAAGCAGCAAAAAAAGTTTTAGTTACTATTGATAATGCAGAAAAACCTATTGTATTTGATATAGAAAAGGATAATATCTCTACAGATAATGGTTATGTGTATAACTTGGGTGATAAGTTAAATCAAGTGGGTAATCACTCAATTAAAATAGTTTTACAGTCTAACGAGCCTGAGTTTATTAGAGATAGTGACCCATATTACACTCAACATACTCACTATATTACTTTGGATAAGGTTGGTAGTCCTAAAGTTAGCAAAAACGAAAAGAATGAATTTATTTTAACATTTAATGCCGTTCATTTTGCTGAAAGTTATGAAATTGTTTTTGATGGAATTGTTTTGACAATAACTAACAATGACAAAAAAGCAGGTGAAGAAATTGCTTACAACTTAAGCGGTGACCAAAAATTTGCAGCATTGCTTGCTGTTCCGGGTAATCACTCTATTATTATTGTAGCAAAAAGTAGTGTAGAAGGTATAAATTCAAGCGATAAGGCTTATGCTAAATTCCCAGCAATTATGGGAGACTTAGCACTTCCTCAACTTACAATTGAAGAAGATGGTGACAATTATATTATAAGTTGGAAGAAAGTTGATAATGCTGAAAGATATAAACTAACATTTACAAGCAGTACTGATGAAAATATTAAGATTAGTATTAGTACTGGTGTAACAAAGTTAGTTATCTCTAAAGAGGATATTGCAGGTTGCGATAAAGTTGCAATATATGCAGTTGGTGGCAAATATTACAATGTTAGTAATGAATTTGAAACAAATTTGCCTTAAGTTTAGGTATAAATAGTAAGTTTTTTAGCAAATTCATAAGTCACACAAAATTATTGACATTCATATTGTATATATGATATAATTCAATTACAAGTTTATATGACGTTTGTGTTAGTCACAAAGGTGTCAAAAGAGTAACTTTTTGAGCAGTTACAGAGAATGTGGACCAGCGGCTGGAAGTCTACTAACGTGTTTAAACAGTGAAGTGCATTGGCATTAGTCAGCGAAGGAAATGTCGCTCGGGGCATCGTTATCTGCATACAAGGGCAACTTTTGTTGTTAAATTAAAGTGGAATCACGGTATAGCGTCTTTATGTTATGCCGTGTTTTTTTGTTTAAGTATAATCTATTTAATTTTATTAAAATTAAGGTTTAATAAGTTTGTTATTGGATTTATCAAATAAAAATATTGAGGTATATATGAAACAATTTAAATCAGATTTGCAAGCGGTTATGGATAGAGACCCCGCTGCAACTAGCAAGTTAATAGTGTTTTTAACTTATGGCGGTTTTAAAGCAATTCGCAGACATAGACGCGCTAATTGGTTTTATAGGCATAAATTAAAAGGTATAGCGGAATTAATCTCTGCAAAAACAAGACGAAAAACTGGTGTAGATATTCACCCTGCTGCAAAAATTGGGCAAGGTGTGTTTATTGACCATGGTGTAGGTGTGGTAATTGGTGAAACTTGCGAGATAGGTGATAATGTTACTATTTATCAAGGTGTAACTCTTGGCGGTACAGGCAAAGATATTGGTAAAAGACACCCTACTATTGGCAATAATTGCATGATAAGCAGTGGTGCAAAAGTGCTTGGACCTATCACTATTGGTGAGTATAGTAAAATTGGTGCTGGCTCTGTTGTATTAAAAGACGTGCCATCTCATAGTACAGTTGTTGGTGTTCCGGGTAGAATTGTTAAAAGACATGATACAAAAATTGACCTTAATCAAAATGTACCAGACCCAGTTTTGCAAGAGTTTGCAAGAGTTTGCAAAAGACTTGCAGTCCTTGAGGAAAAATTGGGTATTGAGGCTTGCAAATATTCTATATGCAATACAGATGTTATTGAGGACGAAGCATACTTGCAAATGTTAGTAGAAAAACGTCAACAAAGTAAGGAAAAAAAAGATAATTAATCAAGTAATTTAATTATTAAACGCAAATAAATATTAATTGAAAAAAGAGGTGTAGAGATGTTAAAAGTATACAACACTTTAAGCAGAAAAAAAGAAGATTTCAAGGAGTTACATGAGGGCGAAATCACTATGTATTCTTGTGGCCCTACAGTTTATAACTATGCGCATATAGGCAATTTAAGGACTTATGTTTTTATGGACTTATTAAGACGTGTGTTGCTTTATGATGGTTATAAATTAAAAGGTGTTATGAATATAACAGACGTTGGACATTTGACTAGCGACGGCGACGAAGGCGAAGATAAAATGGATAAACGTGCAAAAGAAACAGGCAAAACACCTAAGGAAATAGCCGATTTTTATACTAATATCTTTATGACCGATTTAGCAAAACTTAATATAAGTTTGCCTGAAATTATTGCAAAAGCAACTGAGCATATAGACGATATGATTAAATATGTGCAAAGACTTGTGGATAGTGGCTTTGCTTATGAAACAAGTGACGGTGTTTATTTTGATATTAGCAAATTTCCTAAATATGGAGAGTTATCAAGACTTAATTTGGACGAGCAAATTGCAGGTGCAAGGGTAGAGGTTAACTCTGAAAAACGTAACCCTCAAGACTTTGCTGTTTGGAAAAAAGCAGACCCTAACCATATTCAACAATGGCCTAGCCCTTGGGGAATGGGATATCCTGGTTGGCATATTGAGTGTTCTGCAATGAGCCAAAAGTATTTAGGAGAGGTTTTTGATATTCACACTGGTGGTGTAGACCATATACCAGTGCATCACGAAAATGAAATAGCACAAAACGAAGCACTTACTGGCAAAAAGTCTGTTGACTATTGGATGCATGGTGAGTTTATGCTTGTAAACAATGGCAAAATGAGCAAAAGTTTAGGCAATACTTATACAATTGCAAGTTTGGAGGAAATGGGATATAGCCCTATGGTATTCCGTTACTTTTGTTTGAATGCTCATTACAGAAAAAAATTGAACTTTACTTTTGAGGGTATGGATTCTGCAAAAGTTTCTTATGAAAGATTATGTGCAATTTTAAGAAGTCATAGTTATGGCTTGGCTTTAGTTGACGACGATACTTTAAACGGCTTTAAAAAAGAGTTTGACGATGCAATAAATGACGATATTAATATTCCTATGGCTTTGGGTGTGTTGTGGAAAATGACAAAATTACCACTTACTTCTCAAGTTTATCAATTAGCATTGGAAATGGATAAAGTTTTAGGCTTGTCACTTGATAAAGTAGAAGATTATTTAAATAGTTTGGTGTCTGATATTCCTGAAGAAGTAGTTAATCTTGCAGAGAAAAGAAAAGAGGCTAAAGCAAACAAAAATTGGGCTAAAGCAGATGAGTTGAGAGGAAAAATAACTGAACTTGGCTATAATGTACTAGATAGCAAAGACGGATACGAACTTAAGAAAATCTAAAAAACTATCAAAAATCGGGATTATATTAAAATCATGAAAAAAAGATTAGTTACAATAATTATAAGTATACTTTTGTTAACACTATTTGCTGTTAGCCTAGCAGGTTGCATACCAAAAAAGCATTATGATAATGTAGATAAAAAGTTAATCAACCCAAACGCAAGCGAAAATGCCATAAAATTATATAATTTTTTGTTAGATAACTATGGTAAAAAGTTTTTAACAGGGCAGTTTGTAAACGAGTATGCTGGGTATAGTCAAGATAAGTTTAAGGACGAAAATGGCGAAATGTCAGTTTATAAGTCAAACGAATTGCAAGCAGTTTATAAAGTAACTGGCAAATATCCTGCTATGGTAGGTTTAGATTTGGAAAAAGCCTTGTATAGTCCAGACGAAAATTATAGCATAGAGCAGGCAATTGAAGTTGATAAACGTGGCGGTATTGTGCTTTTGACTTGGCATTGGAATTCACCTATTGTAGCGGGTGATACATCACATTTTTATACTGATAAAACTAATTTTAGATTAAAAAATGTAATATTTGATAAAAATTCTGCAGGTTATAAAACTTTGGTGGATAATATAGACTGCATTTCAGAGCAAATGAAAATACTTGCACAACTAGATATTCCTGTTTTGTGGAGACCATTACACGAGGCTAGTGGTGGCTGGTTTTGGTGGGGTGCTGATAGCGGTAAGGAATATGTAGAACTATGGAATATTATGTATGATAGAATGACTAATTATCACCACCTAAACAATTTGATATGGGTTGCAAACCCTCAAAAAGGCGGTGACTGGTATGTTGGTGACGATAAATGTGATATGCTTGGTGACGACCCTTACTATTATGGCGACGATTTAAGAAAGGAATATAATAAAGATAGGGCAAATTCCAAAAGATTTAAAAAGACTTATGCAATATCAAAAAACAAAATGATAGCAATGAGTGAAATAGATTTTGTGCCAGATATTGAACTTATGTGGAAAAATAATACTAAATGGTTGTTTTATCTTACTTGGTGCAGAGAGTTTGTTTGCGTAAAAGATAAAAATAGCAGTGAAAATTTAGTGGATTATCTGCCTGAATATGCTGGTAGTTACACCACAAAAGAAGAGTTGCAAGCAGTTTATAACAATGATAAAGCAATTTATTTGGGAAACCTTAATTGGAAAAAATAATTATTATTAGAATAAATAAAATCGGCATTAATTTTGCAATTAGTGCCGATTTTTGTTGCTGTTTTGATTAAATTTTGCAAAAATTAAAACCTGCAATATATACCTATTGTGATAATTATGTAACTAGCAGTCCATTCATTTTTAATCATCTTTTTGCTGTACACACAAAGGAATTTTGCTTTGTTTAGCATTAGTAAAAGTTGTTTTTGCATGGTTATAATATGTCTTAAAAGCCTACAATAGTCTTCTTCATGGCTAAGTATTGGCGCATAACTTATTTCACTATCTGTTGAGGCATAATAACATTTTAGTGTAAGATTAGAGTTAGTCTTTTTTATTTTAATTATATCTGCAATATCGTCTTTAATATGGTGTGGAGCAATTGTAAACAATTGCCTTAAAGCCATTATCAAATCTTGCTCTGCAAAATAAATTCGTTCAAACAACTTTTTTTGTTTTGGGTCTGTCCCACATTTAGGGCTTTTGCAAAGAGGTTTTGGGTGGTATGTATGATTATTTTTGTTATCGCAATTATCACACAATAAACCTTTACGTCTGTTAAGTTCGTTATATTCTTTATTCATCATATTTATTTGTTCCTCTGAAGGCAATAATTCAATTTCACTCATAAAATCCCCCTTAGATATAGTGTATGCAGCACATTGCTTTGTGTATACCATAAATTGAATAATTATAAAAGGTTGATTTTTAACTAAACCTTGACTTTGTTGGTTATTAATGATAAAATGATAATTGTTAAAATATTAAGTTTTTTACATTTTAGTGGAGTATATGATATGGAAAAACAAATAAAAGTTGCAATGGGTTTGGAAAAAGCAGATTTAGTATTAAAAGGCGGCAATGTAATCAATGTGTATACTGGTGAAATAGAAGTTGCAGATATTGCTATTTGTGATGGATATATTGCAGGTGTAGGCAGTTATTGCGGCAAAAAAGAAGTAAATATGCAAGGCAAATATTTATCTCCGGGATTTATTGATGGACATTTGCATATAGAAAGTACTATGCTATCACCTTCCAATTTTGCAAAAGCAGTTTTGCCTTGGGGTACTACCACTGGTATATGTGACCCACATGAAATAGCAAACGTTTGTGGCGAAGATGGGGTTGACTATATGATAGAGGAATGTAAAAATGTACCTTTTGATGGTATGTTTATGGCACCTAGTTGTGTGCCAGCAACTCCTTACGAAAATAACGGTGCGAATATTGATGCAAAAGGTGTGGATAAACTTTTGCAAAAGTGTCATGGCATAGGGGAATTTATGAATGCTCCTGGAGTTATTTATTGCGATAAGGACGTAATGGATAAATTAAAATGTGCAAAAGCAAAAGGTGTTGTAGTTGATGGACATTATCCTCTTGCTGGTAATAAGGAATTAAATGCGTACATTGGTGCAGGCATAACTACTGACCATGAATGTGTTGATGTTGAAGATGCGTGCAATAAATTAAGACGAGGAATGTATGTGCTTGTTCGTGAAGGTAGCGCAACAAGAAATTTGCGTGATTTATTTCCTATTATCAACAGCAAAACTTTAAGAAGACTTGTTTTTTGTACTGATGATAGACAAGTTCATGATTTATTGAGTATAGGACACATTAATAACAATATAAAAATTGCAATAGAAATGGGTTTATCTCCTATTGATGCAATAACTATGGCAACATTAAATTGTGCAGAGTGCTATAAATTAAACGATAGGGGTGCACTATCCGCTGGCAAAATTGCAGATATTGTTGTAATAGACGATATTTACAAATTTAATGTATTGGAAGTTTACAAAAAAGGTAAACTTGTTGCAAAAGACGGAAAGGCATTGTTTGAGGCAAAAGTGCTTGATAATAAAAAAGTTAGAAACACTGTGCATTGTAATGATATAACAGAAGATGATTTAAAATTAAAAATAAATAGTGATAAAGTAAGAGTTATTGGTATAGAACCGCACAATGTTACTACAACAAGTCTTATTCGTAAGGCAAGTATAACAAAAGGTGTTTATGATTTTAAGGATGGCTTAAGTAAGATATGCGTAATTGAAAGACATAAAAACACTGGCAATATTGGTATAGGCTTAATAGAAGGTTATGGAATTAAAAATGGTGCTATAGCAGTTAGTGTGGCACATGATAGTCATAATATTATTGTGTGTGGTGATAATGATAAAGATATGGCAATTGCTGCAAGTGAAATAAAACGAGTAGGTGGCGGTATGACTGCTGTGCATAATGGCAAAGTTTATGATACATTGGAATTGCCTATTGCAGGACTAATGAGCGATAAAAATATTGACTATATTGCAACAATGACTGCAAAATTAAACAAGTTTGCATATGAAGTTTTAAATGTAGAAAAAGAAGTTGAACCATTTATGACATTGTCATTTATGTCCTTAGTTGTAATACCACAATTAAAAATAAGTGATAAAGGTTTATTTGATTATCAAACATTCAGTTTTGTGGATATAGAGGTGAAGGAGTAATGTTTAAATTAAAAGATATTGATAAAATTGAATGGAACCAAGTTGAACCAGAGCCATTGGGTGGTGATTTGGCAGAGGATTTGGATAAAATTATCAACAAAGTTGTCAAATACGGCTTAAATGACTGGTGGAAATACAAAGGTTTTAATAAGGAAAGTAAAAGCGAGTATTTATCATTAAAAGGTCCGTTTGATAGGTTTGTAAGGCAGTCAATTTATATGGCTAAAACTATTGTGGCAGCAGTTAAGTTTAAGTTTTATGACGAAGATATTGTTGGACATAAATTGTATGTTGCAAGAGATAAATATATGAAACTTTTGCGTTCTTGTTTATATCACCATATTGCAAACTCTGCAGATGGTTGGGGAGTAAATCAGGAGCATCTATCTGCTGTAACTGAGTTGTTATTTGTTTGTTGGCTTGTTTGGGATAAACTAAATTTGCGTGATAAGGAATATGCCTTAAATGTTTTAAATAAAGAGGCAATAAACGTATTAGGTCAAGAGATAGAATATAATTATAATACAGATGGCAGTAGTAATGGCGGTGAGTGCAGGACTATAGTTAATATGGAAAATGCAAATTTACTTTATCTTATTAGTGTAATGACAAGAAAAAGCAAAAATTCTGCGGCATTAAGGGAAAAAGCCATTATAACTTACAGGGCATGTTTTTCTTCATTAAATGATGGTGATATGGCAGGGGTTAATATTGGCGAAGATATGATTTTGCGAAGATTTGATGTGCAAAGTCCTTTTGCAACAAGTTATTTAGGTGTTGGTATAAAACCATTTATATACTCTAAAATAGCAGAAGAAGACTTGCCAAGCGGAGTTGTAAGAAATTTTGAGGAAATTTACAATGCTTTTTATAAAAGCGAAATAGGTGAGGACGGAAAGAAACAAGGAATTTTTACTATTTATGACAAAAAAAGTAGACCTTGTGGCGGAGTATTGTACCCAGAAGGTGCGCGAGGCGGTAGAGTAAATGAATCTGCTTTATATACTATGGATATTTTTGCTTATTGCTTAGGAATAGAACAAGTGAATAGTATTAGTTCAAGAGAATGGGCAAGAGTAAGAATGAAACTTATAGAAAAGAATTTTAAAAATAACGAAAAATATTCTTTTCAAGGTTGCAGTCAATTTCGTAACATTCATGGTGAGGCAGTATGTTCAGAACTTGCTGACTGTTATCTTGCACTATTCTTATATTTAACTGCAAAAAAAGCCGAAAATAATTTTATTGATAAATTTTCTCGTGAAGAATATGAGGAAAATGAATAATAATTTTGACTAAATTCTAATAAAGTGCCGATTTTCGTAAGGAAATTGACACTTTTTTAGTTGGTTTTATATACGTATGTAATATTTTGTCAAAATAGATATGAAAGTGTTTTTCTCTTGCAATTAGGCAAGTTATGTGGTATACTAATAAAAATAATATTATATAAAGAGGAATTAGATGTTACAAGTTAATGATTTAAGTTTACAGTTTGGACAAAGAAAATTGTTTGAAGAGGTTAATATAAAATTTACTAAAGGTAATTGTTATGGTGTTATTGGCGCTAATGGTGCTGGTAAATCTACATTTTTAAAAATTTTGTCAGGGGATATAGAGCCTACTCATGGTAATGTTAGCATAGGCAAGGGTGAAAGAATGTCTGTATTGCAACAAAACCAAAATGCTTATGATGATTTGACTGTGCTTGATACTGTGCTAAAAGGTCATAACAGAATGTATGAAATAAGAGTGCAAAAAGAAGCCTTGTATGCAAAACCTGATTTTACTGAAGAAGATGGAATTTTGGCAGCAGAACTTGAGGGTGAGTTTGCAGAGTTAGGCGGCTATGAGGCAGAAAGTGAGGCAGAAACTTTGCTTAATGAGTTAAAAGTAGATAGTGCCTTAAATTATGTGCTTATGTCTGAAGTGGATGCTAAAACTAAGGTAAAAGTATTGCTAGCACAAGCGCTATTTGGTAATCCAGATATTCTTATATTGGACGAGCCAACAAATAACTTAGACGCAAAAACTACAAGATGGCTAGAGAATTATCTTATGGATTTTGAAAATACAATAATTATTGTATCCCATAACAGACACTTTTTAAATAGAGTATGTACACATATTTGTGATGTTGACTTTGGACATATTAATTTGTTTGTAGGTAATTATGATTTTTGGTATGAAACATCACAACTTTTAGCAAGACAAGCAAGAGAGCAAAATAAAAAGGCTGAGGCAAGAGCAAAGGAATTACAAGAATTTATTGCAAAATTCTCAGCAAACGCGTCTAAATCAAGGCAAGCAACTAGTCGTAAAAAAGAGTTAGAAAAATTGACTTTAAATGATATTAAACCTTCTATGCGTAAATATCCATTTGTGGATTTTAAATATGAAAGAGAAATAGGAAGAGAAATTTTAAAAGTAGAAAATTTGACTAAAAAAGGTTATTTTGAAAATGTAAGTTTTATGGTAAAAGAGGACGAAAAAATTGCCTTTTTAGCAGATAAGTCTACAACTATAACAATGCTTTTTGATATTTTAATGGGCGAAGAGGTTGCAGATAGTGGTACAATAGAGTGGGGTAAAACAATTATTCCTGCATATTTGCCAGAAAACAATGCTAAATATTTTGATGGTTGCGATTTAAATCTTGTGCAATGGATAGGTCAATATTCACCAAAAGAACAATATGAGGAATTTTTGCGTGGTTGGTTAGGCAGAATGTTATTTTCTGGTGAAGAAGTTAAAAAAGCAGCAAAAGTACTTAGCGGTGGCGAAAAAGTAAGATGTATGCTTGCTAGAATGATGCTTGCTGGTGGCAACTTTTTGATTATGGATGAGCCAACAAACCATTTAGATTTGGAGTCTATTACATCTTTAAATAAAGGCATGATTAATTTTAAAGGTAATATGCTATTTGCAACACACGACCAAGAAATTTTGTCTACAGTTGCTAACAGAATTATTGAAATTAATGGTACAAAAGTATTTGATAAGGAAATGAACTACGAAGATTATCTTGATATGGAATAATTTTTAAAACTACTAATAAAATATTTTGTAAAACAGTGCAAAAATCGGCACTATATAAATTAAAATTAATAATGCAATAACAAATAAAGGGGTAATTATGAATTATTGGAAGCAATTACAAAGTTATAATATAGGAGCAATAAAAAGATATGCGGCAGGGTTTCCTTATGATGAAAAAGGTGAAATCACTGCAGAGTGTCTTGATGGCGAATGGGATTTTAAATTGGTTGAAAACCCAAAACTAATTCCAATTGATTATGAAAAAGTTGGAAGTAAACTTGATGGATTTGGCAAAATAAAAGTACCATCTAACTGGCAAATAGAAGGACATAGTCAGCCTATATATACTAACTATGTGTATCCTTATGCACTAACACAATTTAATCCACTTTTAATACCACATGTTAAAAATAGGTATAACGAGGTAGGTTTGTATGTTACTGAGTTTGAGGTAACAAACCTTGACAAAGATATTTTTATTAGATTTGAAGGAATTAATAGTTGTGGAGATATTTATGTAAATGGTGAATTTGTAGGTTATTCAGAAGATACATTTAGTCCGCAAGAATACAATATAACTGAATTTGTAAAAGAGGGTACTAATAAACTTGCTGTTTCTGTATACAGATATACTACTGGTAGTTATCTTGAGGACCAAGATATGTGGAGAATCTCTGGTATTTTCCGTAGTGTTTGGGTTATAAGAAAACCTAAATTGGAGATTTCTGACTATTTTACACATTCTACTATATTTAACGATTATAGGTCTGCAAGATTTATGACAGATATTACTATCGAGTCAAGAGATATAATGGCAACTAATGTCAGAGCAATAGTAAAATTGTCTTATCAAAGTCAAGAAGTTGCTGTTTTGGAAAGTGATTTGTTTTCTATTGCCAAAAATAGTGATTATACTATTAGTTTGCAAACAGATATAGAAAAAGTTGTGCTTTGGTCACACGAGTTCCCTAACTTATACGATGTTGAGGTAACTTTGGTTGCAGATGACAAAGTTATTGACATTAGAAAATCTCATTATGGATTTAGGGAAATTAAAATTGAGCCAATGATAAATGGTAAAGGTCCATTTATTAAATTAAATGGTAAGATAATAAAGATTTTTGGTGTAAATCGTCACGAATTCCACCCAGATTATGGTCATGCTGTGCCAGCAGAACTTATTGAAAATGATATTAAACTTTGCAAAGCAAATAATATTACTTCTATCCGAAACAGCCATTATCCTAACCAAGATGTTTTTTATGAATTATGTGACCGCTATGGTATACTTGTTATGGCAGAAACAAACCTTGAAACACATGGGTTAGCAATGTTTTTGCCAAAGAGTAGTAAAAAGTGGGTTAACCAATGTATTTACAGAGCAACTAATATGGTAAGAAGGTTGCGTAATCACCCATGTATTATTAGTTGGTCTTTGGGTAACGAGGCAGGTTTTGGTAAAGACTTTTTTGAAATGAAAAAGGCTGTTTTAGAGTTAGATAAATCAAGATTTATTCACTATGAGCCAGACCAGTCCGGTAAAGTTGGTGACGTTTTAAGTGAAATGTACTCTAAAGTAGAAAAAATGCCTATAATTGGCGAAAATCAACCAATGCGACATTGTGCTGCGTTATGGTCACCAATGGGTAGCAAATATACACCTGATATGTATAAAGATTTGCCGTTTATACAATGTGAATATGCACATTGTATGGGTAATAGTTTGGGCAACTTTAGCGATTATTGGGATATGTTTTGGAAATATGACAGACTAGCAGGTGGTTATATTTGGGATTTTGCTGACCAGAGTATTAGGACAACCGAAAACGGCAAAGATAAATGGAATTATGGTGGCGATTTTGGTGATAAGCCAAACGCAGGCAGGTTTGCTTTTAATGGTATAGTAAGAGGTGACCGTTCTCCAAACCCTGCCTTGTATGAGGTTAAATACCAATATCAACAAGTTAAATTTGAGTTAAATGACAATTGCTTATCAATACTAAATCGTTATCGCTTTACTGATTTAGCACAATTTGATATTATTTTGGCAATTAATGCAGAAGGTAAGCAACTTTATAGCCGTACTTTAAATGTGGAGTGCCCACCAGATAGCACAATTTGTTGTGATTTATTGGATAAGGACATTGTTTTGCCAAAGGATAAAGAAATTGTTTGCGATATTAAAATGGTTACTAAAAATGATACAGATTATGCAGACAAAGGTCATATAGTAGCAATTGAACAATTTATTTTGCAAAAATTTGATTTTTCTCCAAAACCAATGTTTGCAGGTGCAACTTTTGTGGAAAATGAAACTTATTACAATATTAAATGTGGAAAAACAGAGTACGTTTTAGCAAAAAATGGTAAAATAATTTCTGCAAAAGTAGACGGGGAGGAAAGATTAACCGCTCCTATTAGACCAAACTTCTTTAGAGCAACTATAGATAATGATGCATTGCCACAAGTTCCAAGAATAATTGCAAACGTAATTATGGGAGTATCTGCTTTTAAAAATGCGGAAAAAACTTTGCGTGCAACAAGTATCAAACTAGATTATGTAGATGGTGTAGCAGTTGCAGATATTGACTGGAAAATGAGATATTTAAAAACTTTGCATACTAGATACAAGTTTGGCGGTGATGGTAGCATAGATATGGAAATGGAAGTTGTATGCATTAAAGATTTAGAAAGATATGGCTTTACATGGAAATTAACTGAAGGTATTGATGGTATAGAGATGTACGCAAAAGGTCCTCACGAAAACTATTGCGATAGAGCAACTAGTGCTAAACTTGGTGTGTATAAAGGTATGAGTGAAGATTTTATACATGATTATTTGTATCCGCAAGAAAATGGTAATCATACAGGTGTACGTTATATCAACATTGGTGAGGATAAAGGTATATCTTTGCGTGCGGTAGATAAATCTTTTGAGGCAACTATTCACCCTTATACAGTGCAAACTTTGCTAAATGCAAAACATTGCCACGAGTTAGAAAGAGAAAAATCTTTGACAATTTGTGTTGATGGTAAGCAACGTGGTGTTGGTGGAGATATTCCTGCAATGGCAAATACAAAACCTAAATATAAGATTTTGCCAAAACAACCTCACGAACTAAGATTTGTATTAAAGTTTAATTAATATTGTATTTATAATATATAATAAAATATAAAAGGTTCTGTGCGTATCACACAGAACCTTATTTATTTTGAAGTTTAAGATTATTTTATCAAGTACAATTATTGTTCAGTAACTTCAGTATCAACAACTTTAGTTTCTTCTACAGGTGCAGCCTCTTCAACTGGAGTAGTCTCTTCAACAGCAGTAATTTCTTCAACTGGTGCAGTTTCTTCTACAACAGTATTATTTTCTTCTGTAGTGTTGTTTTGGGCTTCTTTTTGACCTACGATATTTCTGTAGAATTCTGCTTCTGCGGCTCTTTCATAAGGGTTAACCCAGAAGAATAGAATACCCAAAGTTAAAATGCTTAGTAAATACCAACCAATGAAACTAAATTTTAAGCAGAAAAGTTTCCATTTGTAACCTTTCATTAATTCGATGGATTTTTTACGTGCTGCATTAGGAGATAGTTCAGGGTTATCAAGTAAAACAAAGTAACTCATAGAGTATGCTAAACTCATAATGATACCTGGTACTATTAACAATAATGACCACAAGAATGTAAATATTGAAATTAAAATATTCAATACCAAACTGCTACCAAATTGTTTAAATCCACCAAAAATATTATCTACTTTAATAGATTTACCATCTGTTACTGAAAGTGCCATAAAACTTGCACCAAGAGTTAGTGCGCCACCTAGTAGTAGAGAACCAATCCAACCAATGTAAAAGCGGTTAAGACCTGCACAAGCACCAAGAATGATGCTCATAATAAGTTCTGCAGCAGCAAGTGTGCCCCAGCACTTCTTTTTGATTTTGCCATATGCTGATTTTCTAAAATCTTTTGCTTTCATATAAGCCTCCAAAATTATTCTTTTGCATAACTTTATCAGTTATTAAAATCATTATATCATTACCCCCCC
>CAJTNW010000004.1:0-38745 GCA_910577795.1 uncultured Christensenella sp. | reverse complement strand
GGTCAAGTAAAATTTAATAAAATTTTTTAATTTTTTTAAATAATTACTAAACACAAAACAATAAAAATGTAAAAACTATCAAACTTTATATATCATTAATGTAAATAGAAATGTTATTTTTTATTATACATATTGATAAATATGGCTTTTTTGAGGGTTTTGATATAGTTTAAATTGTTATTTATTATTTTTTAATCGTTATGTTTAAGATAAAATTATGCAAATAGATTTTTATTTTAGTTTATACAAATATATTGCAAACTATCAAAAGTGTTAAAATCAGCACTTTTTTGTCTGAATAAAGGTAACAAAAAAACGGTATTATTGTGTAATTGCGCTTTAGCATAGTAAAGTATTGGCAAAAATCCAGGGAATTGCTTAAAAACACTTTACAACTTTAGTGCACTAAAGTATAATAGTAACATAAACAAAACAACAAACTTGCGATAAGCAAGAAAAAAAGGAGTAACAAAAATGAAAAAGAGAATTTTAACAATAGTAGCAGTTATAGCACTTGCTATTGTAACAATTATAGGTCTTGTTGCATGTAACCCTAAAGAAGTAAGTGGTTTTGATATTGACCTAGCAAAAGCAATTTTTGAAAAAGAGGGTATTGAGGTTGTAACTCGTAAAATTGACTGGTCTAAAAAAGAAATTGAGTTAAATTCAGGAAAAATTGATTTGGTTTGGAATGGATTAACAATTACTGATGACAGAAAAGAGACAATGCAAATATCTATCCCATATCTAACAAATGAGCAAGCAGTTGTAGTTAAAGGCGAAAATGCTTCTAAATATACTAAACTTGCAGATTTGGCTGGTAAGAAAGTTGCTGTAGAAGATGGTTCAGCAGGTGAAGAAACAGCACAAGATATTAAAGATAACAAAAATATCAATATTAATATTAAAGAAATCTCAGCACAAATAGATGCTTTGATAGAAGTAAAATCTGGTCAGTCAGACGTAGCAATAATTGACTCAACAATGGCTGGTTATTTGCTAAATCAAAAAGATGGTAGTTATACTGATTTAAAGATAGTAACAATAAGTGACTATGAGCAAATAAGAGAAGAGTATGGTGTAGCAGCAAAGAAAGGCAATGAAAAATTAATTGACTTTATCAACACTAAGTTAGTTGAATTACAAGATACTACTTATAGTCAAGTTGCAGAAAAATATGGTTTGTCTGACAGAAAAGTAAAAATGACTTGGACATCAAGTTTGAAAGGCGACGAGTGGAAAAACGAGTTGAAAAACAAAAAGAAAGTTGTAATCGGTTATACAGTTAATGCACCAATGGGCATTGAATTGGATAAATAAAACAAGGATAAGTATGAATGTACAACAAGTGTTTATAGAATTATTTGAAGGTTTCGGCATGTCGGTAGCAATATTTATTGCTACCCTTGCCGTTGCTTTGCCTTTGGGACTATTGTTTGCTTTTTTACAAAAATGCAAATTTAAACCAGTTAAGTTTTTAATGGATGCTTTTATTTGGATAATAAGAGGTACTCCGTTAATGTTGCAAATCATAGTTGTTTATTATGTCCCAGGACTTTTGAATTGGGGATTTAGTATCCGTCAAGAATTTATTGCAGTATTAATTGCTTTTTCAGTAAATTATGCATGTTATTTTTCTGTTATTTTTAAAGGCGGAATGGAAGCCGTACCAAAAGGTCAGTATGAGGCATGTCAGGTTTTGGGAATGACAAAAAGTCAAACTTTTGTAAAGGTTGCAATGCCACAAATTTACAAAAATATTTTGCCACCAATGAGTAATGAGATTATTACTTTAGTAAAAGATACATCACTTGCAAAAATTATTGGTTTGTCAGAGTTGATTTTTGTAGGCGAAGATTTTTTGAATAGCGGATATTTGGCTCCATTCTTTGCAACAGCATTATTCTATTTGGCATTTGTAGGTATTTTAACTATCATTTTTTCTAAATTGGAAAAACGTACTAATAGGTACAGATAAGGAGGGGTTATGGAAAATAGTTTGCAAAACGAAGATTTAAATAAAACCTCTGATTTAATGATAGAGGAAACAGTTACTGAAGATAAAAATAATTCTGATAATGTTTTGGAAATAAAAGATTTAAACAAATCATTTGGCTTAAATCATGTACTAAAAAATATTAGTTTTAGTATGAAAAAAGGTGAAGTTGTTGCTATAATTGGCTCAAGTGGTGGTGGTAAATCTACACTTTTAAGATGTCTAACTTTTTTGGAAAGAGCACAAAGCGGTAGTATTAGTATTGGTGGGGAAGAAATTGTTACTTCTGAATTAAAACCAGTAAAGCCAACATTTAAGTTTGTGCAAAAAATACCTTGTGGTAATGGTTTTAAACTTAAGTTAGTTCAAACAGTTGAGGAATACGGAAGAAAAAAGATAAAGTTTTTTGCTAAAGTTCCTGTAGAAATGGTTTATAAAAAAGAATATTTTAAAAAATATATCCCTACAGACGAGTATGGCACTCCACTTGCAGAAATGAATGTTAGTATTTATCCTACAGATAATGTTTTAAGAGAAAAGGCTTTAAAAATGGGGCTTGTTTTTCAGGACTTTAATCTTTTCCCTCACAAAACAGTTATTGAAAACATTATTATGGCGCCAATGCTAGTAAAGCAAATGGACAGGCAAACAGCAGTAGAACTTGCCAAAGAACAACTATCAAAAGTTGGGCTATTAGATAAGGCAGATGCTTATCCTTGTGAGATAAGTGGTGGACAAAAACAAAGGGTTGCAATAGCAAGAGCCTTGTGTATGTCACCTGAAATTTTGTGTTTTGATGAGCCAACTTCTGCTTTGGACCCAGAACTTACTGGTGAAGTGCTAAAAGTTATTAGTGGGCTTAGAGATAGTGGCACTACTATGCTTATTGTTACTCACGAAATTATGTTTGCAAGAGAAGTTGCTGACAAAGTAATATTCCTTGATGGCGGTAAAATTTTGGAGTATGGTGATGCTAAAGAAGTTATTGATAATCCAAAAGAGCAAAGAACAAAAGACTTTATGGATAAAATACTAAAGGCATAAGGGGGTAATGTATGTCTAATTATGAAGAATTTTTGCCAGATTTGTATAAGGCAATAGCAGATATAGAAACTGTTGAGGAGTGCAAGGCTTTGTTTGAGGACTTGTGCACTTATAAAGAAGTAGAGCAAATGGCTCAAAGATTAAGAGCCGCTAAACTTTTGCTAGATGGTATGACTTATAACGAAGTTATATCTGCAACAGGTATTTCTTCTGCAACTTTAAGCAGAGTGTCAAAATGCGTGCATCGTGGCTCTGATGGTTATAAAAAGGCTGTGGAAAAATCTATATTAAAATAATAAAAACCAAAAAACAAAAGTTGCCATAATAGGCAACTTTTTTATCCTTATTTTATTTTTTATTATCCTTATATTCTATATTAGACATATCAAACAATTCGTCATCAATAAACTGGTAAATAGATAAGTTAAAACCATTTGCAATTTTGTGCAATAGTTTAACGTTAATATCCTTATATTTGCGTAAAAGTAATTTGTTCATACTTCGGTGAGGTAACTTTGATTTTTCTTCAAACATTTTTTGAGTTAGGTTATATTTTTTCATTAAATTTATTGTCCTTTGTGCCGTTGCTTCCACTATTGTCATATAAAAACTCCTTTTATTAAATTGAAATATAAGATATTTTAGCAAATTATGATAAGAATGTCTTTTATTATTCTTAAAAGACTTAAATTTTTTTAAGTTGTGTAAAAGCAATATAACTAAATTTTATGGCAGATAAAAAATAAAATTTTGATTTAATTATTTTTTATTGCTTGTAACTAAAAAAAAAATGTGTTATAATGTCTAAAATGAAAGTTTACCTTAAAAGGAGATTACATATATGTACAAGATTAATAATCCAATTGCAGAAAGTTTGAAAGGTAAAGTAATTATGGATGTTACTACTGTAGAACAAGCAAAAATCGCAGAGGCTGCTGGTGCTGGTGCTGTTATGGCTTTGGAAAGAGTTCCTGCTGATATCAGAAGAGAGGGCGGTGTTAGCCGTATGAGTGACCCTAAAATGATTAGAGAAATTCAAAAGGCTGTAAAAATTCCAGTAATGGCTAAATGTAGAATTGGACATTTTATTGAGGCTAGATTACTTGAGGCTATGGATATTGACTTTATTGACGAAAGTGAAGTTTTAACTCCTGCAGATGATGTTTACCATGTTGATAAAATGGCTTTTAAAGCACCATTTGTTTGCGGTGCAAGAAATTTGGGCGAGGCTCTTCGTCGTATTCAAGAAGGTGCTAGTATGATAAGAACAAAGGGCGAGGCTGGTACTGGTGATGTTGTTCAAGCAGTTAGACACATGAGAGCAATGCAAGCACAAATGAGAGCAGTTAAGGCTATGAGTCCTGACGAGTTATATGAAGAGGCAAAACAACTTCAAGTTCCTTATGATTTGATTAAGTTTGTTCACGAAAATGGTAAATTGCCAGTTCCTAACTTTTCAGCAGGTGGTGTTGCAACTCCAGCAGATGCAGTGCTTATGAGACATTTAGGAGCAGAGGGTGTGTTTGTTGGTAGCGGTATTTTTAAATCTGGTAATCCAGCAAAAAGAGCAGATGCTATCGTTCGCTCAGTAGAAAATTATATGAACTATGATTTAATTGCTAAATTATCTGAAGATTTAGGCGAGCCAATTGTTGGTATCAACTGTGATGAAATAAAAATCAAAATGGAAGAAAGAGGACAATAATTTTTATTATTAATATCAAAATTAAAAGCCGAAATAGTTTTTCGGCTTTTAATTTTACAATATAATGTAAATATAAAGGGGAATTTTATGCAATATATTAAACTTGGCAGTTCAGATTTAAATGTTTCGCGTATTTGTGTTGGTGGCATGAGTTTTGGAAAACCATCTTCAGATTTTCATGAGTGGACATTAGAGCAAGAAGATACCAACAAAATGATCAAATGTGCACTTGATTTGGGTATTAACTTTTTTGATACTGCAAACCAATATTCAAACGGCACAAGCGAGGAGTATTTAGGCAAAGCAATTAAAAAATATGTTAAACGTGAGGATGCAATAATTGCAACTAAAGTGTATTTTAACGAGGGCAAGTTAAGCAAAAATGCCATTAATAGAGAAATTGATTTGTCACTTAAAAGATTAGGTACTGATTATGTGGATTTGTATATTATTCACAGGTTTGATTATTCAACACCTATAGAGGAAACAATGGAGGCTTTGCATAATTTAGTAAAATGCGGAAAAGTTAGGGCGCTTGGTGCGTCAGCAATGTATGGGTATCAATTCCATAATATGCAAGAGTGTGCTGACAAAAATGGTTTTACAAAGTTTGTAAGTATGCAAAATCATTACAATTTATTGTATCGTGAAGATGAAAGAGAACTTATCCCAGTTTGCAAGCAATATGGAGTATCTCTAACACCATATTCACCACTTGCAGCAGGAAGATTATCTAGGCTAGAATGGTTTTCGGACAGCAAACGCAGTGCTACAGATAAAGTAGCAATTAGTAAATATGACAATACAAAAGAACAAGACTATGAAATAACAAAACAAGTACATTTGCTTGCTCAAAAGTATGAGGTTTCAATGTCTCAAATAGCAATTGCGTGGCAGTATGCAAAAGGTGTTGCATCGCCAATAGTTGGTGCAACAAAAATCCAAAATTTGCAAGATGTTGTAAAAGCACAAGATTTAACTTTAACCTTAGAGGATATTAAATTGCTTGAAAAATTTTATATCCCTCACAAAGTACGTGGTGCACTATAATTAATCAAAATAAAAAATAGCGGGTTTGCCGCTATTTTTGTTTTTATAATTAAAAATTTTTATTTATATAATTATTTTGTCAATTCTTCAATTGCTTTTAAATAAATTTTATACATTTTTTCTAAATCAGTAAGTTTTGCTCTTTCATTTTTTTGGTGTATTGTAGATTCTTGATTCGGAAAAATTGGACCAAAAGCAACAGCCAATGGCAGTGCACGAGCATAAGTTCCGCCACCAATTGTTATAGGTTTAAGTTTTTCACCTGTAACTTCTTCATACGCATTTAGTAATTTTGTGCAAAGTGGGTGGTCTGGTGCAATGTATAGCGGATTATGGAAAAATCCGTATTCAACAGTGCCAAAACTAAATGTTTCGCATAGTTTTTCGTATAATTGTTCGCGAGTGATACAAAGTGGGTGTCTTATATCTAGGCTAAATGTTATATTTTCGTTATCAGAGCATATTGTGCCAATATTAATTGTTAGAGCACCACTTATTTCATCTTCGCACTTAATATTGTAGTTAGAGCCATCTGTATTGCAAATAATGTTTGCAAGATTTTTTGCACTTGTGTCATTTTGGCTTAAAAGTTTAACTATTTTCCAAAGCGCATTATCGCCTAAGTGAGGGGAAGAACCATGTGCAGATTTACCATAAGCGGTTAGGGTATTTCCCTCAATAACCACACCATATTCGTTATTTTTAGGCAAAATATCTATTATTTCATCGCAAAGTGTGCATTGTACTTTATCCATAACCATATTTGCACGTTCGCCACCTTGAATACTCTGCAAATATTTAGGTTTTTTAAGGTGCACATTAAAGTAAGCAACACCTTTTTCGCAGTTTATTACAGGAAAATCTCCGTCTGGAGTAAAAGCAATTGTAGGTATTTCTTCTTGCTCACAATATTTATCTATACATTTCCAGCCAGATTCTTCATCACAACCAAATATAATTCGTATCCTTTTGTTAGGTACAAAACCGCTATCAATTAACTCCTTTGTAGCAAACAATGTTGCCATAATTGGACCTTTATCATCAAGCACACCGCGACCACACAAATAGCCATCAATAATGTCCCCACCCAAAGCAGGGATATCCCAGTCATTGCCAATAGGCACTGTGTCTAAATGTCCTAATATACCAAGAAGTTCGTCACCTTCGCCAATTTCAGCATATCCATAATAGCCATTGCCATAAAAAGTTTTAAACCCTAACTTTTCGGCAGTAGCCAAAGCCTTTTTTAAGCAGTCGTCCACACCTATGCCAAAAGGCTTGCCGTCTATATTATTACTTTCCACACTATTAATTTTTATAAGTTCAGAAGTTGCTTTAATATATTCGTCAAAATATTTCATATATACTCCAGTTTTAAATTTTATTTTAAAATTACCTTTATAATTATTAGTATATACTATAAATATATAAATGAGAACTAATTTTAATAAAGTTATCTAAAATATTGCCAAAAATTTTTAAAGGTGATATAATAATTTTGTATTATTAAAAAAAATAGTAAAAAAATATGTTTGTAGGTGATATTATGGCAGTTCATGACGGACATAGAGACAGGATGAGAAAAAGAATAGAACAATATGGTATAGATAGTTTGCAAGACCATGAAGTTTTAGAATTTTTATTGTATGCTGTTGTGCCAAGAAAAGATACAAACGAACTTGCACATAGGATACTTGAAGAATTTGGAAGTATAAGTAAAGTGTTTGACCAGCCTATTGAAAGATTACAAAAAGTAAAAGGTGTAAGTTACAATATGGCAATATTTTTACATAGTTTAAGTGATGTAAGCAGAAGATATTACAGAAAAGGTTTTGACGAAGTTTATATCAACAATATTGAAGACTGCTTAAATCTTATGCGCCCAATAATGGATACTTTGCCAAAAGAAGAAATACACATGTTACTAGGTGATAATTCTGGTAGACTTATTAAAAGAGTTGTATTAAACAAAGGTGTTGTTAACGAATCTTTTTGTAATGTTAGAGAAATTGCAGACATTGCTTTAAGAAATGAGGCAAGCAAAGTTATATTGGTACATAATCATCCATCAAACAATGTAACACCTAGTGTTGCAGATAAAAATTTGACAGAACAATTATATTTAACTTTAACAATGCTAGGTATTAATTTTAATGACCATATAATAATTGCAAAAAGTGGATATTTTTCATTTAGGCAAACAGGATTACTTGACCAATTAAGTAATGGTAAGTTTGAATTAACGCGTGGCAGAATTAGAGATGTTAAATATTAAAAAATAGAATAATAACGATTTTCGTAAGGTTTTATATTGTTTAAAACTTAAAATATAGCAGATTTAAGGAGTAATAAATTAATATGGAAGTAAGAACACGATTTGCACCAAGTCCTACAGGTTTTATGCATGTTGGTAATTTAAGAACTTGTCTTTATGGATATTTGTTTGCTAAAAAAAATAATGGCAAGTTTATTTTAAGAATAGAAGATACAGACCAAGAAAGATATGTTGAAGGTGCAGTTGAAATTATATACAATACACTAAAAAAAGCAGGTATAGAGCATGACGAAGGACCTGATAAAGATGGTGGTGTTGGACCATATATTCAAAGTGAAAGAAAACCTATTTATTTAGAGTATGCTAAAAAACTTGTGGAATTAGGTGGAGCATATTATTGTTTTTGCGATAAGGAAAGATTAGATAGTCTCGCAGGCGATAATGGAATAAAAAAATATGACAAACATTGCTTAAATTTATCTGCTAAAGAAGTGCAAGATAAACTAGATAGTGGTGTGCCTTATGTTATAAGACAAAATATACCAACAGAAGGTGTATCCTCATATAACGATATGGTATTTGGAGAAATATCTGTGCCAAATGCGGATATGGAAGATGGTATTTTAATAAAAAGTGATGGAATGCCTACATACAATTTTGCAAATGTAGTTGATGACCATTTAATGAAAATTACTCACGTAATACGTGGTATGGAGTATTTGTCTAGCACTCCAAAATACAATTTAATGTATGATGCGTTCGGTTGGGAGAGACCTGAGTATATGCATCTACCACCTATTATGAGAGATGCTACTCATAAACTTTCAAAAAGACATGGCGATGCCAACTTTGAAGATTTTTTGGAAAAAGGATATTTAATACCAGCAATTGTCAATTATATTGCTTTGCTAGGCTGGGCACCTTCTGACAATAGGGAAAAAATGACTATGGCAGAACTAATGGATGCTTTTGATGTTAAAGGCATTAGCAAAAGCGGTAGTATTTTGGACGAGGGTAAAATGAAATGGCTTAATAGCCAGTATATTAAGGAATTAACTGAAGAGGAGTTTGTAACTCTTGCATTACCATTTTTTGCAAAAAGCAAAGTTGCTGGCAAATATGATTATTATAAACTTGCTAAACTATTGATTCCAAGGGTAGAGATTTTAAGCGATATCCCATCAAAAATAGACTTTTTGGAAGAATTTGAGGGATATGATAAAGAACTATATGAAAACAAAAAGAACAAAATGGACAAGCAAATTGCTATAGAAATTTTGGAAAAATGTATCCCTGAGTTTGAAAAAACTAATGATTATAGCGAGGAAAACTTACAAAGTATCATTGCTAAAATTATTGAAGATGGCGGATACAAAAAAGGACAGGTATTTTTAACAATAAGACTTGCTTTAACAGGTGCGCAAATGACTCCGGGTGGGGCTACAGAAATGGCAGATTTACTTGGTAAAGACGAGAGTGTTAGAAGATTAAAATATAGTCTTAATTATTTAAAGGACTGATAATGAAAGGATATTTACCAATAGCAAAAGAATTTTTGACCGAAAAGGAAATATTATCATTAAATCCATTGGTTTTGGCATTTGTTGGAGATAGTGTACAGCAATTAATGGTGCGTACAAAACTTGCATCAACATCTACAGCAAAAGCAGGGGAATTGCACAAGTTGCAGTCAGAGCAAATCAAAGCATCTGCACAAGCAAAGTATATGGATGAAATAATGAGTATTTTGACTGAAGAAGAAATTGCTGTGTTTAAAAGAGCACGGAACACACACATGAATACTATGGCAAAAAATGCTAGTGTGGCAGATTACAAAAAAGCAAGTGGTTTTGAGGCAGTGATTGGTTATTTATATCTTTTAGGAAAAAACGAAAGATTAGAAGAGTTGTTTGAGATTATAGAAAAATTAAATAATTTTTAATTTAAAAGCAAACATTACTAAATAAATATAAAATGAAATTTGAGGAGTTAATATGAGCAAGGCTGATGAAATATTTATTCAAAATATGAAAGATATTTTGAATAATGGAGTATGGGATACAGATTTACCAGTGCGTCCAAAATGGAGTGATGGCACACCCGCACATACTGTAAAAAAATTTGGTATAGTAAATAGATATAATTTGAGCGAAGAGTTCCCTATTTTGACTGTACGAAAAACTTTTTTCAAGTCTTGCGTTGATGAACTTTTGTGGATATGGCAAAAGAAAAGCAACAATGTAAAAGATTTAAACTCAAAAATTTGGAATCAATGGGCAGATGAAAATGGCTCAATAGGCAAAGCCTACGGCTATCAATTGGGCATAAAACATAAATACCGCGAGGGTGAATTTGACCAAGTAGACAGAGTACTTTATGATTTAAAACATAACCCTTCAAGTCGAAGAATAATGACAAATATTTACAATTTTGCAGATTTGCATGAAATGAATTTGTATCCTTGTGCTTATTCAATGACATTTAATGTTTCAGGTGATACTTTAAATGGTATTTTAAATCAACGTTCTAACGATATGCTTACTGCAAATAACTGGAATGTTGTTCAGTATTCCATTTTGCTAATTATGCTTGCACAAGTATCTGGGCTTAAAGTAGGCGAATTAGTTCATGTTATAGCCGATGCACATATTTATGATAGGCATATTCCTATGGTTGAGGATATAATTGCTCAAAAACAATTTGCTGCACCAAAACTAGAAGTAGATAAAAGTATTAAAAACTTTTATGATTTTACAGTGGATAGTTTTAAACTTACTGATTATAATTGCAATGATAAAAAATATCAAATACCAGTTGCAGAATAAGGATAATAGATGAAAGCAATATTACATGTAGACAAAGAATGGGGAATTGGAAAAAATAACGAATTAATGTTTTCCATTCCTGCGGATATGAAATTTTTTAGAGAGACAACTATTAACAATGTTGTTGTAATGGGCAATAACACATTAAAATCTTTTCCAAATGGGTTGCCGCTAAAAAATAGAGTAAATATAGTATTATCTCGCACAGCCAGCCGCAATGACTGTGTTATAGTTAAATCATTAAGCGATTTGTTTGAGGAATTAAAAAAATACGATACTAATAATGTTTTTGTTATAGGTGGTGCAAGCATATACAAAGAATTGTTGCCATACTGCAATGAGGTATTGGTAACTAAAGTAGATGCAATTGGTGGTGCGGATACGTTTTTTGAAAATCTTGATAACAACAATGATTTTGAACTTGTTTTTGAGAGTGAACCAGTAGAGACAAATGGTTATACAATACGATTTACAACTTATCAAAATAAAAATTTAAAAGAAATTAAATAGTTGTTAGTTGATTTGGTGTTAATTAAAAAGATTTTAAATAGCAAAAAATAATGAATAAAAGTATTCCATATCAATGGAAAAGGCAGTCTGTATGATTATTGAAGGCAAAAATGCTGTAAAAGAGGCTATAAAAAGCGGGGTTACTATATCCGAACTAAAAGTTCAAAAAGGTATACACGATAGCGAAAATGTAGTTGGTCTTGCAAAGGAAAAAGGAATAAGATTTAATTTTTATGATAAAATTAATCTTGATAGAATAAGTGAAACTAAAAGGCATCAAGGTTTTATTGCAATTGCACAAGATTTTAAATATTCTACTATAGAAGAAATGAAACAATTTGCAAAAAGTAAAGGCGAAAATTTGTTTTTGCTTATACTAGATGGTGTAGAAGACCCACATAATGTAGGTAGTATTTTAAGAGTAGCAGACTGCAGTGGCGCACATGGTGTAATACTTCCTAAACATAGGGCTTGCTCCATAACAGATACTGTTGTAAAAATATCCAGCGGTGCTAGTAATTATGTCAAAGTTGCTATGGTTACAAATATAAATGATGTAATTCGTGATTTGAAAGAAGATTTTGTAAAAGTAGTTTGTGCAGAGGCGGATGGCAAAACACTTTATAATATAAATATGCAGTGCGATTTGGCAATAGTAATTGGTAGTGAAGGCAACGGAGTTAAGCCATTAACACGTAAACTATGTGATGAGGTTATTAGTATTCCTATGAAAGGGAATGTAAATTCATTAAATGCTTCAGTTGCAACTGGAATAGTTGCTTTTGAGGTAATAAGACAAAGACAATAATAGAAATTATAGAAAGTATAAAAGTAAAAAGTTAATTAATAGAATTGTAAAAAATTTTATTTAGTTAGTACAATTAAAAATTATTACAAATACTAATTTAAAGAAAGCAAGAGGGGCAGGGAAATTATGAAATTTTTAATTGTGGAACAAAATGAGGATAAAAACCACAAAATTGCTAAACTGCTATCCGAATATGGTGGTGGCAGTGAGTGTGAGTCCGCTTTTGATTTGGAAAGAGGACTTGAGTTAGGCATTGCAAATAAATATGATATGATAATTTTGGGACATACTGGTATAAAAAATGCAACCAAAAATTTGATTATCAAATTAAGGCAAGAAAATTCTGTTCCATTAATAATTTTATCTAACGAAAATGATGTAGATACAAAAATTGATTTGTTAAATAGTGGTGCAGATAGTTTTATGATTTATGATTACAACGAAAATGAACTAATCGCTGTAGTTGGTTCTATTTTGCGTAGGTATTATAAAGATTTTGGTGTAAATATTTATGATTTTAAAAGTCTGCAAGTTAATTTTTATGAAAAGACTGTAAAAATTAATGGTGAAAGCATTAATATTGTTGCCAAAATGTATGAATTGTTTGAGTATTTAATCAGACATAAGGAAATTATTTTGTCTAAAAACACTTTGTTTAATAGAGTGTGGGGATTTGAGAGTGAAACTACTTTTTCTGTTGTAGAAGTGTATATAAGTAAATTGCGCAAGGTGTTAGAACAAGGTGGTCTTGCTAACCATTTGCTAACAATTAAAAACGCAGGTTATTGTTGGACAGAAAAAGAAAACAATTAAGAAAAAATTAAAAAACGCGTCAAAAATCGTAACTAATAACGATTTTTGACTATTTTTAAGAGTTGTTTTAATTTAAATTAATGGCTTTAATACAATTAAGTAACACTAAAAATTTAATAACAAATAAAAGGAATGTATCATGATTTTTTATTATAATAGCAGAGATTTAAAATATAAAAAACCTTTTGGCGCAGTAGTTTGTGGCAAACAAATAGACTTTACACTTGAGGCTAAAGATGGAATATTTGTTGAAAGTGTTTATTTGGTGCTAACAAAAGATGGCGAAGAAGACTGCTATTATCAAATGAATTATGCAAGTTCTAAAGATGCAACTTCTGTTTTTAATTTAAAAATAACAATAAATGATGCAGGGTTGTATTGGTATAAGTTTGTAACAAATACCGAGTTAGGAAGTTTTGTGTTTGGAAAAAATGAGTATGGCGAACTATTGCAAAATGGAGAGCCTTTTAGCCTTACTATTTATAGTGAAGAGGGGTTTGCACCATCTGTACAAAATGGCGGAGTTATTTATCAAATATTTGTGGATAGATTTAACAAAGGAATTGACAAGGCTTGTATTTGGGATAAAGATGGAGTGCTAAAAAATTGGGACGAAGATGTTACCATAATTGATAGTGATGGTGTTTTTCGTGCAAATGACTTTTATGGCGGTAATTTGCAAGGTATTGTTGACAAATTAGATTACCTTAAAGATTTGGGTGTTACTATGATATACTTATCTCCTATCTTTAAGTCAAGTTCTAACCACAGGTACGATACTGGCGATTATATGTGCATAGACGAATTATTAGGTGATGATAATTCCCTTTTAAGGCTAGTTGCAAAAGCAAAGGAAAAAGGCATTGGCATAATGTTAGATGGTGTTTTTAATCATACCGGTAGCGATAGTAGGTATTTTAATAAATTAGGTAAATATGACTCTTTTGGTGCATACCAAGGTATTAAATCACCATATTATGACTGGTATTATTTTATCAACTATCCAGATGAGTATGGTTGTTGGTGGGGGATAACTGTTACTCCTACAGTAAATAAAAACAATGAGGCATACAGACAATTTATTTTGGGCGAAAACGGAGTTTTGGATAAATGGACAAAGTTTGGACTTGCTGGTTGGAGACTTGATGTTGTTGACGAATTGGATATAGAATTTGTAAACGATATAAGAAAAAGAGTAAAAAGCATAGACAAAAATGCAATAGTGATAGGTGAGGTGTGGGAAGATGCTTCTACAAAAATTGCATATAGTAAAAGAAGACCATATTTGCAAGGTAGTCAGTTGGATGGTGTTATGAATTATCCATTTAAAAATGCTATAATAGATTTTATTTGGAACAAAGATATTAATTCATTTGTAAACAATATAATGACTATTTATGAAAATTATCCATTGTGTGCGTTAAATTGTTGTATGAATTTTTTGGGTACGCATGATACTGTAAGAGCAATAAACACAATGAGTAACTATGATATTTCTGGTACAACTAAGGAAAACAGGTTACATATAAGACTACCAAAGGAAGTAAAAGATAACGCAAAAACCAATTTAAAACTTGCAACAGCAATTTTGTATGCACTGCCAGGTATGCCAACAATTTTTTATGGCGATGAGGTAGGTTTGGAGGGATATGAAGACCCTATTAACCGCAGACCATTCCCTTGGAATAATATGGATACTGATTTATTAGACCATTATAAAACATTAGGAAAAATCCGTGCAAAATACAAAAAGGCATTTAGTGGTACAATGGACATTTTTTCAGATAATGGAATGTTGTATATTATACGAAAAAGTGCTGATAATATGCAAAATATTCAATTTATATACAATAATAGCAATGAAAATAAGCAAACAACTATAAATAATTGTATAAATTGCATAACTAATAAAGTAATAGATGGCGAAGTTACCATTAAACAAGGCGAATTTTCAGTAACAAAATGTAAAAATGTATAAAATTTATTCAATTATAGATTTTTATTAATAAAAATTGGCAAAAAATACAAAAATTTTAATATTTATACAATAAGTATTCACGTTTTACTTGCTTTTTGTATAATCTAGTGTTAGAATGAATATACAAAATAACAAACAAAATTTTGAGAGGATATAAAAATGAAAAAATTAAAAACATTATTTATTGCAATTATGGTAATAGTTACTGCTGTGGTTGCAACAGCAATTTTGGCAGGATGTACTAAGTATGAATTTACAGAGGCTGTTGTAAATAGGGCTGAAGGCCAAGAAGAAATGTATGCTTTTTGTGTGCAAAAAGGCAACTCAACTTTGTTAGCACAAATTAATGCTTTTTTTGCTAAAGAGGAAACTAAAACTCTTATAAATAAATCTTTGGAATACCATGAAGGCGATAAAGGAGAAGGTACACAAACTCCAGTTGATGCAAGTATTTTATCTGATAATACAGGAAAAACTATAACAATGGTTACAGAAGCAGGTTTTGCTCCATACGAATATAGTGGTTCAGGTAAAGGTTCTGTTCAAGGATATGTAGGTTTGGATGTAGATTTAATGATTCAATTCTGTGAAGATAATAACTATAAATTGGCAATTAAAGATACTGAATTTGACTCAATATTCTTAGAGTTGGGAGAAAATAAAGAAGAAGCAGTAAACTATATTGGGGCAGCAGGTATTACTATTAAACCTGCAAGAAAAGAAAAAGTTGATTTTGCAACACCTTATATTACAACTTATCAAGCAATTATTTCTAGTAAAGAAAATGGTTATAAAACGCTTGACCAATTGGCAGGTTTGAATATTGGTGTTCAAGCAGGTACAACTGGGCAAGATATAGCCGAAGAGTATAATAAAACTGCAGAGAACGACAAGAAAATTAAAAAAATTAAAGATTATTCACAAGTAATGCAAGCCTTTTTAGATTTAAAAGCAGGAAGAATTGCGGCTGTTATTATTGATGAGGCGGTAGCAATGCAATTGGTAAAATAAATAGGAGTTTTTAATGAGTAGCACAATTTTGATTTGTGGTAAATCAATAAGTGAATTGTTTTATGAATCACTTATTGCTGAAGATAGATGGCAATTGTATCTAAAGGGCATGGCTAATACATTAGTCATGTCTCTATTGGCTATTTTAATAGGTGTATTAATTGGATTATCTATAGCAGTGATTAAAAATGTACATATAAATACTGGAAAATTGACTATACTTGATAAAATTTGTAATTTATATGTAACTCTAATCAGAGGCATTCCAATGATGTTGCAATTATCAATAATGTATTTTATTGTTTTTGCGTCTGGTGAACCTGTTATTGTAGCGGCTATTGCTTTTGGTATTAACAGCGGTGCGTATGTTGCGGAAATATTCCGCGCAGGTATATTATCTGTAGATAAAGGTCAAATGGAAGCGGGACGTTCTTTAGGTGTTAGTTATGGTAAAACTATGGCAAAAATAATTATTCCACAAGCACTTAAAAATTCTATTCCACCTCTTGGAAATGAATTTATTGCTCTTATTAAAGAAACCGCCATTGTAGGAGGAATTGCTATAGTTGATTTGACAAAAGCAGCAAATAATATTGGTAAAGCGACTGCCGAATACTTTATCCCATTAATCATAGCAGCAATATTTTATTTGGTCATAGTTATTGCTTTAACTCAACTAATGAAATTTATTGAAAGGAGGTTGTCAAGAAGTGATAAACGTTAAAAATTTACACAAACATTTTGGTAGCCTTGTAGTATTGGATGGTATTGATATAGATATTAAACAAGGTGAAAAAGTTGCTGTTATCGGACCATCTGGTAGTGGTAAGTCAACATTTTTAAGATGTTTAAATTTGCTTGAAAAACCTACTTTAGGACATATTTATTTTAAAGATAAGGAAATAACTTATTATCCTATTTTATCACCATTATCTAAAAAGTTTAAAAATTATAAAATATCTAGATTTGATAAAAAAATAGGTAAGGCAATAGAAAAGTCGGCTAAAATAAATGAAAGCACAGATAACAAAAAAGCAAAAAAATTAGCAGATATAGAAAAAAGAATAAAAGATTATACTGTTTTACGTGACGAATTAAAAAGAGAAATTGAGTTTGATATTGAAGTAAAAGAAAATATCAATAAAGCAAAATGCGAGATTTTACAGCAAGAATTAAATTCAGTATTTTTTAAACAAACAGACAAACAACTTAAAGTTGAAACTTATGATATTGCAAATATTAAAAGTCTAGTTGTAGAATTATTAGGTGTGGATAGTGAATTGTTGCAAGACCAACAAACTTTTGATAAAAAGTTTTATATGACAATAAGAGTTGCTGACTATAAGTTTAATAGTTTGGTTAGCAAAGCAAATGAAAACTCTATTCGTAAAAATATGGGAATGGTATTTCAACATTTTAATTTGTTCCCACACATGACAGTAATGGAAAATATTACTTTTGCACCTCTTGAATATTTAGGTAAAGAGATAAAAGAAAAATTTGCAAATAAGGAAATAGACAAAAAAGCAGTAGCAGAGTATAAAAAAGCAAGAAAACAGGAAATAGACGAATATGCTAAACAATTGCTAGAAAGAATAGGTTTAGAGGAAAAAGCAACTGCTTACCCTAATACTTTATCTGGTGGACAAAAACAAAGGATAGCAATTGTAAGAGCACTTGCTATGAAACCAGAAGTTATGCTATTTGATGAGCCTACTTCAGCACTTGACCCAGAAATGGTTGGTGAAGTGCTAGAACTTATCAAACAACTTGCTGACGAGGGTATGACAATGGTAATAGTCACTCACGAGATGGGCTTTGCAAAAGAGGTAGCAACAAGAGTACTATTTATGGATGGTGGAAAAATTGTAGAAGATAATTCACCTAAAGAATTATTTGACAATCCACAAAATGAAAGATTAAAGACTTTTTTGTCAAAAGTTTTATAAGTGATATAAATTGCATAAAAATTAAAATAAATTTATAAAAATTAAAAATCACAAATAACCAGTTAAAAATCGGTACTATTTGTGATTTTTTTGTTTTTAACCGGGTTTAGTCGCTATAAAAATTACTAATTTTTTATAAGTATATATTTTGTAATGGCAATTGTAAAATTTATTATAATTGATAAAAACTATTTACAATAGTAAAAATAAGTGCTATAATTCTATATATATTTATATAAAAGAGAAGAGTATGAAATTATCTAATGATTTTAGTATGTATGAATATTTAAAAGCAAGGGATAAAGGGGATAACAGACCACTTATTTCTTACTATAATAATCGCATATCTTCTAATACTTTTTTTTATCAAGTAGATATTGTCGCAAATGCTTTGTATCAATTGGGATTAACTGTGGGTGACAATATTGCGTTATGCTTGCCAAATATCCCAAATGCTATTATAATATTTTATGCTGCAAATAAATTGGGTGTAGCGGTTAATTTAATTCACCCTTTAGTTCCGCCAAAAGCACTGGGCGAAATGGTGACTATGCTAGGCAGCAAAGTTGTATTTGTGCTTGATTTGTTTTATCAAAAAAATAGAGCAGTACTAGATAGTTTAAATAGCACTACAATTATTTGCCGTCCGTCTGATTACCTTAAAAATATTTATAAACTAGGTTACAATATTTGGATGGTTAGAAAAAAGCCAAATATTAAAAACAATACAAAAACACTATTTTTTAGTAGTTTTATAAAAAACCAAACAAAAGTTGCACCTAATCGCGCACATTATCATGGTATTGGTGAGGAAATAGCGGCATATATACACTCCGGTGGCACAACAGGTGTTCCCAAAACAGCAATGCTACCTAATCGTGCTGTAAATGAATGTAGTTATAGTATACGCACATTAATTGGTGATGAAGTTTTAAAAGGCGAAAGTATGCTAATGGTACTGCCAATGTTTCATATATTTGGGTTAGGGGTATGTATGCACTCAACACTTACTGCTGGTGGTAGATGTATTTTAGTGCCAGTATTTAAGCCAAAGTCACTTGCAAGGTTGATTAAAAAGGAAAAACCTACATATATGACAGGTGTGCCATCTATGTATGATAAATTAGTAAAAATCAAAAGTTTTGGTGGCAAATATCTTAAAAAAATGAAGTACTGCTATTGCGGTGGTGATAAACTAAAACAAGAGATTAAACAAAATTTTGATAACCTTATGAAAAAATACAATTCTAATTGTAGGTTGTGTGAGGGATATGGTTTAACTGAGGCAGGTGTATGCAATGTTAATGTTGAAGAATGTAGCAAAGTAGGCTCAGTTGGAAAACCTTTAGGGGATATAAAAGTTTGTATTGTAGATAATGATAAAAACAAGTTGGACTATGGTGTTCGTGGAGAAATCTGCCTTTCTGGTGATAACTTAATGACAGGATATTATAAGGATAGTCAAACCACAAACAAGGTTTTGTTTGAAGATAGTGATGGCACAAAATGGCTTGCAACTGGAGACTATGGATATTTGGAAGAAAGCGGGCATTTGTTTTTTGTTGACAGAATAAAAAGAATGATAAAAATTAGTGGAATGAATGTTTTTCCTAATGAAATAGAGTATTTGGTTGGCGAAAATATACAAGAAATTGACAGGTGTTGTGCTGTTGATTTTGAAAAGAAAGGTAAACCATATATAAAATTATTTGTTACTATGAAAGATGGATACGAGTATTCAGAGATGATAGAGCAAAAAATTAAAATATTAATTACAACAAATTTAATGAAATATTCTTTACCAAAAGTAATAGAATGTGTGAAAGAGTTGCCTCTTACAGCAATTGGTAAAGTAGATTATAATAAATTAAAAGAAAAGGAGCAAATTTTATGATAATCAGCGAAAGATTAGCCGAAGAATTTCAATTAAAACAGGAGTATAGCGATAATATCATCAAACTTATTGATGAAGGTTGTACAATACCATTTATTGCACGTTACCGTAAGGAAATGCATGGTACTTGTGATGACCAAACATTACGTAAGTTTGCCGACCGCTTAACTTATTTAAGAAATTTGGAAAAGAGAAAGGAAGAGGTTAAAAATAGTATAGAATCTCAAGGTAAATGGACAGAGGAACTTGCTTTTGCAGTTGATAAGGCAGAAACAATGACAGAAGTAGAGGATATTTATCGTCCATACAAGAAAAAGAAAAAAACTAGAGCATCTGTTGCTATTGAAAAAGGATTGGAGCCTCTTGCAGATATAATTATGAGCGACCTTAAAGATGGTGATGTCGTTGCAATTGCCACTCCATTTGTAAATGAAGAAAAAGGTGTAAACAATATTAAAGAGGCTATAGACGGAGCAAAAGATATTGTTGCTGAAAGAATAAGTGATGACGCAGAAATACGTAAGGATTTAAGAGAGTTGTTTGTAGGTATTGGTGATATTTGCACAACACTTGATGAGGAGAAAGATGTTGAAAAGGGAAGTATTTTTGGCATGTATAAAGATTATACTGAAAAAATCAAAGCAATACCTTCTCACAGAGTTTTGGCTATTAATCGTGGCGAAAAAGAAGACTGCCTAAAAGTATCTTTAAAACTTGATAAAGAAACTGCTTTGACCACAATTAATACAAAATATGTACATACTGACTGCTTATTTACTAACTTAATGCTTGAGGCAGTAGAGGATAGTTATGACAGATTAATTTTCTCTTCAATTGAAAGAGAGATTAGAAATGATTTGACAGACAATGCAAACGAAGGTGCTATTAAAATGTTTGAGACAAACTTAAAACCTCTTTTAATGCAACCTCCACTAAAAAATAAAGTTGTATTGGCTTTGGACCCTGCATACAGAACAGGTTGTAAAGTTGCTGTACTAGACGAAAATGGTAATGTACTAGCAACTGGTGTTGTACACCCTACTCCACCACAAAGCAGAGTGGAAGAGGCAGAAGAAAAACTTACTGCTTTAATAAAGGCGCATAGTGTAGAGGTAATTTCTATTGGTAATGGTACTGCAAGTAAGGAAACAGAGATATTTGTTGCAAACTTGATAAAGAAGTTGGATAGACCTTTGCAATATATGGTTGTAAATGAGGCAGGCGCATCAGTTTATAGTGCCAGCGAATTGGGTGCAGAGGAATTCCCTGAATATGATGTATCTTTAAGAAGTGCAGTAAGTATTGGTAGAAGATTACAAGACCCACTTGCAGAACTTATAAAAATTGATGTTAAGAGCATAGGTGTTGGACAATATCAACATGATATGCCACAAAAGAGACTTACTGAGGTGCTTGAAGGTGTTGTAGAAGACTGTGTTAACAGTGTAGGTGTAGATTTGAATACTGCATCTTATAAACTATTGTCTTTTGTATCAGGACTTAATTTAGCCATTGCTAAAAATATCGTTGAGTACAGAAAATCAAAGCCATTTACAAGCAGAGAGCAATTGTTAAAAGTGCCTAAACTTGGACCTAAGGCTTATGAGCAATGTGCAGGATTTTTGAGAATTACAGATGGAGCAGAGGCTCTTGACAATACTTCAGTACACCCTGAATCTTATGAGGCAACTAGGGCATTACTTGCTAAATTTAATTTGACAGAAAAAGATGTAACAAGCGGTAACTTAGCAGATTTTGAAGAAAAAATTAATAATTATGGCAAGTCAAAACTTGCAAATGAATTAAATATTGGTATGCCAACTCTTGAGGATATTATTGAGGAAATCAAAAAGCCAGGTAGAGATATTCGTGATAGTTTGCCAAAGCCTATTTTGCGTGATGATTTAATGGATATATCTAACTTAAAAGAGGGTATGGAAATTGTTGGTACTGTAAGAAACGTTATTGACTTTGGTGCCTTTGTAGATATTGGTGTACATCAAGATGGTCTAGTGCATATTAGTGAAATAAGTAATGACTATATCAAACACCCATCAGATGCTTTAACAGTAGGTGATATTGTTACAGTAAAAGTTATTGGTGTTGACCCTGCTAAAAACAGAATTAGTCTTACAATAAAAGGCGCTAGCAACGCAAAACCTAAGTCAGAGAGTACCGTTAAAGACCCTAAACTTCAGGATAGAAAAGATAAAAATAGAAATAAAGATTTTAAAGGCAATAATAAAGGTAATAATTATAAAAATAATAAGCCTAAAAAGCCAGAACAAAATGTTGAGGACTTATTGCTTAAGTTGCAAAACAAATTTAACAGGAGATAATTTTTGCAGTTAAAAAACAATTGAATTTGGTATTAAAAATTGGTTTAGTAGCGATTTTTAATGGATATTTAAAAAAAACAAGTATATAAAGGGGATAGTATATGGAAAAGTTTTCTAATTTTATAGTTAAAAATAAACTTTGGATTAGCATTGCTTTTTTAGTACTAACTATCATTTCCTTAGTATGCTTGTTTTTTGTGCCAATAAATTCGGACATAATATCCTATTTGCCAGACGATATGACAACTTCAGAGGGTTATGCTTTTTTAAAAAAGACTTTTGATATGGAAAGTGATGCTATTGTTGCTGTAAAAGGTGCTACAAAAGAGCAAATGAAAGAGATAACCGAAAAAATGCAAAAGTTGGAAGGTGTTAGAGAAAATGGTATTACTTGGTATGGAACTTTGGATAATTTTGCAGAGATGGGTGATGAGAATGGAGAGTTAAATGTTGGTAATATCCATATAAATGTAGACGAACTTGTAAACCAAATAAAAAATAATCCCGATGTTAAAAAATTGTTTTGCCCTAAAGAAGATATTTATACTATAATGGTACAAATGTCAGTTGCATCAAGTACTAATGAGGCAAGCAGTATTTTAAAGCAAACTAAAAAATAATTGCTGAATATGGTTTGGACTATGCTGTAGGTGGCAGTGCAGAAATATCCACTAATTTATTGGGTACTGTAGTAAAAGAAATGCCATATTTTTTGATAGTTGCTTGTATAATTGCTATTTTGGTTTTGGTTTTAACAACCACTAGTTTTTTTGAACCAGTAATTTTGCTTACTACACTTGCAATTAGTATCTTTTTGAATATGGGCAGCAATATTATTTTGGGTGATGTTTCGGTAATTACATTTGCAACCTCCGCTATACTTCAACTTGCTTTGTCTATGGATTATTCAATTTTCCTTATGCATGCGTTTAGGGAAGAGCGACGCAAGTGCTTTGATGACAGAACAGCAATGGTTAGAGCAATACCAAAAACATTGTCAACTGTATGTGCTTCAGCACTAACAACTGTTGGTGGATTTATTGCTTTGGTATTTATGCAATTTGGTATTGGTGCAGACTTAGGACTTGTTTTGGCAAAAGGTGTACTAATGTCAATGCTAACAGTGTTGTTCTTGCAACCTTGCTTAATGTTATTTACTTCTAAAACTACAGCAAAACTAGAGCATCCTGTGAATCTGCCTAAGTTCCAAAAGTCAGCAGAAGTTGCTATAAAAGGTCGCAAACCGATGCTTGCTATTGCATTAATTGCACTAATCCCTATGATTTATTGTGGACTAAGTATTTCTTATTCTTATATGAAAATGGATAAGGATAAATCTGAACTTTCAGAAGTGCAACAAGTTGTAGAGGTAATGGGTAATAGCATATTAATTTGTGCCCCTAATGATAAAGGTAAAGTGCATTTAGATTTTATAGATGATTTAAAGAAAATTGATAATGTAAATGTTGTAAGTAGTATTTACGCACTAGCACCAGAGGATATGGCAGAAGATTTGTCTTATGCTATAAGAATGTTGTCATATATTAACAATTCACCTCTTAAGGCTTATGCTAATCAAGGGTATGTGCTTTATACTATTATGATAGAAACGGAATCAGAGTCTGTTGAAGAAGGTATATTGCTGGATAGTGTAAGGGGAACACTTAAAAAATATTTTGGTGATAAGTACTATATTACTGGTATGGCGCAAGCGGTAAACGATTTATCAGTAGTAACCCCAAAGGATTTTGCCTTAGTTTCCGCAATAAGTGCAATAATAATATTTATTATTTTAATGTTATCTATACGAAGTGCAAAATACTCTTTGGCGCTTATGGGAGTAGTAGAGTTTGGTATATTTATTAACTTAGCCTTAAACTTTATTATGGCAGTACCAGTTAACTTTATGGCTTATATAATTATTAGCAGTGTACAAATGGGCGCGACAGTAGATTATGCAATATTGCTTGCAACTAAATTTAAACGAAATATGGCAACAATGCCTGTTAAACAGGCTTGTTACAAGGCTGCAAAAGATAGTACATTGTCTATTTTGACATCAGCAACAATATTAGGTGCGTTGTGCTTAGCAGTGTGTGCAATAACTACAAATGCAATTATTAGTCAAGTAACATTATTAATTGGTAGAGGTGCTATTATAAGTGCAATTTTGATTTTGTTTGTGTTGCCATCACTACTTATTGCAATTACAAGAAAGCCACCAACAAACAATGATATTTTTACTAAAATACGTGCGAAAATCGCTACTAAAAAAGGTAAAAACGACAAACAATGTGCAGTTGTAGCCCAAGAAACAGTTGGTGAGACTATTGATATAAGCGATAGTCAAGTAAATGAAAATAATGATAAAATAAATGAATAACGCAAAAAAATACCTGCCTCATACAGATAGGTATTTTTTTTGGAAGGATATGGTTAATATAAAAAATAAAAATTGACTTATTAATTATAATATGTTAAAATGTAGTTGTAAAAGTTATATTAGAGGGATAATATGAAAAAGAAAATATTTGTCATATTTGCTATAATAATTTTGTTGTGTACTATGTGTGTAAGTCTTGTTGCTTGCAAACATAATCACGAGTGGAAGTCTGAATGGGAAACAGACGAAAATTATCATTGGCATGAATGTACTAAGAAAAACTGCAAGGAAAATGATAGTTTTGACGAGCATACTTTTGTAAGCAAAACTGATGAAAAAGACCATTGGTCAGAGTGTGTGGCTTGCGGTTATGTTAAAAATAAAAACGCACATAAATTCAATAGTGATTTAGTATGTACAGAATGTAATTTTAAGCACGAGCATATTATTAAGTATGATGATGTAAATCATTGGTATTTGTGTGGTGACATTTGCGATAAGTCACATAGTTCAGTAGTACATAGTTATGCCAATAATGAGTGTATTATTTGCGCTTTCAAAAAAGGTACAGAAGGTTTAGTTTATTCTTTAAATAGAGATGGTAACTCTTATGCTGTTAGTGGAATAAGTAGTGATGTTGAAAGTATTGAAAAGAATGTTGTAATAAGTGAATATTATAAGGGTAAGCCGGTTACTGTAATTGAGGAAAGTGTTTTTGCGGGAATGAAAAATATATTAAGTATATTTGTTCCAAAAACAATTACAACTATTAAAAAAGGCGCTTTTTCAGGTTGTGAGGGGCTTGCAGAAATTACAATTCCTTTGAGTGTTACTACTATAGAAGAAAGAGTATTTGAAGGCTGTTACGGAATTACCATTAATGCAGAAACAAAAAGTAAACCTGCTGGTTGGATTATAGACTGGGAAATTAATCAGTTTAGTAAATTCCCAATTGTATGGGACAGCAAAAACAATAATGTGGCAGAAGATGGATATATTTATTTTGTTGACAGGCGAGAAAAACATGACCCAATAAAATATGGTATAAAAAATGGCGAGGCTATCATTGCTAAACAACCTAGAATTGTAAAAGATATAAATCTAAATACACAAGTTGCTTATGAAGGACAAATTTATAAAGTAACAGCAATTGAAGATTATGCTTTTTATTACTATGAAGATATAACTGGTATAGATATTGTTTCTACAATAACAACAATAGGTGATTATGCTTTTGCAAAATGCAGTAATTTGTTTGATATTGTTTGGGGTTTAAATGGTTTAAGTATTAAGGAAATAGGAGTTGGTGCTTTTGAGGACTGCGTATCTTTGACAGAATTTGAAATTCCTAAAAATTTAACTACAATAAGTGCTTATATGTTAGGTGGCTGCAGTGGTATTAGATATATAACTATTCCATCAACAATAACAAGGATAGAGGATTATGCTTTTAGTGGCTGTTCAAAATTAATTATTAAATGTGAAATGTCACAACAACTAGAAGGCTGGGGAAATAAATGGAATGATTCTAATAGACCAGTAATTTGGAATTGCAATGGTAATGACACTACAGAAGATGGATATAAGTTTGTAGAAGTAGGAGTTACTTTGCTTGGTATAAATGAAGAACTTTTAGAGGCAATTTTAATTGAAACAGAATTTGTTAATGGCTCAGTTGCAAATATAAATGCTACAATAAATTATAATCAAAATATTTATAATATAGTAGCCATTGCTGATAATGCACTTGCAAATAAAAGTAATATTACAGAAATAAAACTTACCACAAATATACGAAGTATTGGCGCTGGAGCCTTTGCAAACTGTGTTCTGTTAAACAAAATTACTTTTGATGGCACTATGGAACAAT
Organism: uncultured Christensenella sp.; assembly: GCA_910577795.1. Lineage (GTDB taxonomy): Bacteria > Bacillota > Clostridia > Christensenellales > UBA3700 > MGBC100798. The sequence continues at coordinate 12,295 of CAJTNW010000004.1, read as the reverse complement.
GGAAAGCAATTCAAAAAGATGAAAACTGGGATTATAATACAGGTACTTATGTAGTACAATGCAATGACGGAAGTATAGGTAAATTTGAAAATAAATAATTAAATATTATTATAACAAATTAAAACAGAAAAGAGGTTTGATTTTTCAACCTCCTTTTTGTTTTTGTGTTAAAAAGTTTTAAAACATAAAAGTTTTTATTTTTATCTTTGATAAATAGTATTATTTGACAATGTTCATTTTTTATGATAGTATATTAAAAAATGAACATAAAGGCAGTTTAAAATGATTAGCAAAAATGAGTTTTTAATTTTGAGCGAAATAGAAAAAAATGAATATAATTATACTCAAAGATTATTAAGTGAAAGATTGGGACTTTCTCTTGGATTAATAAATAAATACTTAAAGCAATTGACAGAAAGTGGATACATAAAAGATATGAAATTAACAAAAGAAGGTTATGATGTTTTAGAGCCATTTAGAGTAAAAAGGGCAATATTTATTGCTGCAGGTTTTGGCTCAAGAATGTTGCCTGTCACACTAAATACACCTAAGCCATTAGTCAAAGTACATGGCAAAAGAATTATTGAAACTATGCTTGATGCAGTAGTTAAAGTTGGTATACAAGAAATATTTGTTGTAAGAGGGTATTTGGGAGAATGCTTTGATGTATTATTAAAAAAATATCCTAATATCAAGTTTTTTGATAACAATATGTTTAATGAGGGCAATAATATTACAAGCGCAATGCTAGTAAAAGATTTTTTTGCCAATTCTTATATTTTAGATGGTGATTTAGTGTTAAAAAATGATAAACTAATTACTAAATATCAATATGCCAACAATTATTTAGGTATTTATAAAGAGGTTACTGATGACTGGTGTTTAATGACAAAAGGCGCTAACTTGCAGATAGATAATATAAGTGTAGGCGGTAAAAATTGTTATCAATGGGTTGGCATATCTTATTGGGATAAGGAATCTGGACAAAAGTTGAGTGAGGATATACCTAAAGTTTTTGGTATGCCGGGCGGAAAAGAAAGATATTGGGACCAAGTTGCACTAGAATATTGTAAAAATAATTACAAAGTATTTGTAAGAGAATGTAAAGAAGAAGATATTGTAGAAATAGATAGTTTTAAGGAATTAAAAGAAATAGATAAATCTTATGATGTTTACTATAAACATTTTGTCTAAATATTAGTTTTTACAAAGGAGAAATATGGACAAATATATAACAAAAAAAGAAAAAGCATCATACGGATTTGCAGCATCTGCGTCATATATGCTTGCTGCAGTTACGCAGTCATATTTAATGTATTTTTTTACAGATATTGCAATATTATCTGCAAGTTTTGTAATGTGCCTTATGATTATTGCAAGAGTATGGGATGCGTTAAATGACCCTATAATGGGATTAATAATAGAAAAAACTAATTCAAAACATGGCAAAATGAGACCGCATATATTTATTGGTGCGTTTTGTATTTTGACAACTTCTATTTTGTTGTTTGTACCAATTGGTGATGCTAATAATTTATTTAAAATGATTTATGCTACAGTTATTTATTTGTTGTATGGTATGTCATATACTTTGGTTGATGTTCCTGCTATGGGACTTATGAGTGTATCAACACCAAATAGTGAAGAAAGAGCATCATTGTTATCTTTTTATGTAACTGTCGGCACAATTGGTGGTTTGTTGCCTATAGGTATTTTACCTATAATGGAATCATTTATCCCTGAAAAATGGTTGTATTTGATACTAGCAATTTTGTCTGGTGTTATGGCTTTTGTTGGATATATGTTGTTATTTAAAAACGCAAAGGAAAGATTTACAACCAAGACAGAAAAGTATAAAATTAAACAAATTATTAAAATTGCTGGCAAAAACAAGCCAATGTTATTAACATTTTTAATGTCAATGATAGCCTCACCAAGGTATTTGATAATGCCAGTTATAATATATGTTGCAAACTATGTTGTACATATTGGTAGTCTTGGCTCAGGTAGTATTTTGCTAATTCTATATGTAATAATCGGAAGTGGTATGTTTGGAGGTATTTTATTAACTCCTTATGTATACAAAAAAATTGGTTATAAAACTACTTCATTGATTTTTGCGATTGTTGGTGGATTAGGGTTTACTATAGCATTTTTAATTTATAAGGTTAATGTTTATGTATCTTTTCCTTTTTTGACTATAGGCGGACTTGGACTAGGTGCATATAATGTATTGCCATATCCAATGGTAGGGGATAGTTTAGATTATCTGGAATGGAAAACTGGCGAAAGAATGGAAGGTATGTGTTTTAGTTTAAATAGTTTTGTTACTAAATTTAACAATGCCGTTGGCTTTATTGGTCTTGCTTTAGGTTTAATTATTTTTCAATTTGTTGAGCCTATTGTGGTTGGTGAACCATTACCTCAGTCACAATTTACACTTGATGGCTTTTATGCTTTAATGACTATTGTGCCTGGTATAAGTTTTTTATTGTCAATGATTCCTATCTTCTTTTACGATTACGATAAACAAAAAAGAAAGAATATACTTAATGAATTAAATGAAAAGAGAAATGGTGTAAAAAATGAATCAAATTAAATATTTTAATGTAGACAATTTAAAAATCGGAATAATGTCTGACTCACAGATAACACCATTGTTTTGGAAAGACAAAACTACCTTTGAGAGTAACTTAGTTAGTGCCTTGCAAACATTTAAAGCAAATCATTGCAATATGATAATTTTTGCAGGCGACATTTGCAATAAGGCTTCAAAGTATGCGTATAAAAGGTTTTTACAATGTTTTCACTCAGTGTATGGTAAAGATTTGCCAATAATTCAGTATATTATGGGTAACCATGATTACTATAGTTTTTTAGGCGAAAAACATTGCAGAAAACTATTTGAAGATATGCTAGCAGTGCCGCCTTTAACTCATTATGTTGTAAATGGGTATCATTTTTTAGGTGTATCACCCAATAATAGTAGTATGTTTAGTGCTTATGTTGATTTGCATAACTGGCTAGAAGATAATATCAAAATTGCGTTGGAAGACAATAAAGATAAGCCAATATTTATTACAACTCATAATTCCCCAAAAAATTCTGTATACGGCAGTGAAGACTGGGGGGATACTTCACTTGAGGATATTTTTTCTAAATATGATAATATAATAAACTTTGCTGGTCATTCGCACTATTCTATTTTGGACGAAAGAAGTATTTATGTTGGAAAATATACAGCATTATCAACTCAGTCCGTTTCTTACATAGAGTTAGAAATGGGGAAAGAAAATGGCACAATTCCACCAATGGCTTACAATTATCCAATGGGGTATATACTAGATTTTGATAATGGTAATGTTTTTGCACACAGGGTAGATTTAAAAAGAAATGTATTTTTAAAAGAAGATAAGTTATGGCAGTTATATCCATTTAAGGATAATAAACCAAAAGAGATAAAACCAATAAGTTTTGAAAATAAGCAAATAAGATATAAACTTATAAATGATATGACTAAAATTATATTTGATACTCCTGTTTCAGATGATATTGTTCATAGTTATAAAGTTATAGTTAATGATACAATAGAACAATTATACTTTAGTGATTTTTATATGGGTATTGATAGTGATAAAAAGGAACAAAAAATTTTGCTTTATAATTTGCCAAGAGGTTTTTATAATATTAAAATTTATGCAATAGATTCTTATGGCAATTTAAGTAACGATTATTTGGAGATAGATAGAGTACCTATTATTAAAAAGACTAAATACAGAAAAATACAAACTCCAGAAAAATTGAATTATAGAATATAATTATTTAATATTTATAGTGGTATATAAATAAAGTTTTATAAAATGTTAAAATTAAAAAGCAAAAAACGAGAATTAAATTCTCGTTTTTTTGTTTGTTATCATTTTAATTTATCTTGTCCATTCAATAGTATTGTTTTTAAGTTCAATAATACGTTGGTTAGAACTACCTCTAAAAGCAAGAGTTAAGTCTTTTAATTCCTCAACAAATTTTCCATCAATTAGCCAGTCACATATATCAAGTAATTCATTTATATCAGGATTATTCATTGCTTGCAATTCTTCAATAGTGTAGCCAGTATAACAAATAATATTTAAGTCAGTTTCCGCTTTAATTTTTTTAGCAAGTTCCAAAAATGCTTTTGGTTGGCACATAGGCTCACCACCACTAAAAGTTACACCGCTTAAAATTTTATTGTTTTTTGCTTTTGTTACAATGTCATCAATATCTATATCATAACCGCCTTTAAAGTCATGAGTATGTTTATTATGACAACCTTTGCAGTTATGAGGGCAGCCTTGGCAAAAAACTGTAAGTCTCATACCAGGGCCATCCACTATTGAGTCATTAACCAAACCTGCAATTCTTAGTTTATACATGGTGTTTTACCCTGTCATTAACTTCAGCACGTTTTGCGTTATTAAACCTATCAACTGTACCTACTAAATAACCAGTTATTCTACGTATTCTTTCAAAGTTTTGTTTGCCGTCGCCTTCTTTTCTTCCGCACTTAGGACAAACATTATCAATTATACCATTGTAACCACAAACAGGGTCTCTATCAATAGGGTGGTTAATAGAACCATATCCAATACCTGCCTCTTTCATACAACGAACGCATGCTTCAAAAGCATCAAGGTTCTTTAGTGGGTCACCATCAAGTTCAATGTAACTGATGTGTCCACCATTTGTTAAAGCATGGTATGGTGCTTCAATTTTAATTTTATCAAGTGCAGCAATGTTGTAGTAAACTGGTACGTGGAAAGAGTTTGTATAATATTCTCTGTCTGTAATACCTTTCATTTTGCCAAATTTTTTAGCATCAATTCTTACAAATCTACCAGATAAGCCTTCTGCAGGAGTTGCAATAACAGAGTAGTTAAAGTGAGTTTCTTCGCAAAGTCTATCAGTAAAGTCTCTCATGTGCTTAATAATTTCCAAACCTAGTTTGCGGCAATTTTCATCTTCACCATGGTGTTTACCAGTAAGAGCAACTAAGCACTCTGCAAGTCCAATAAAGCCAATAGACAAAGTACCATGTTTTAAAATTTCGCCTATTTCATCTTCATAGTCTAGTTTATCACTATCAAGCCATACACCTTGACCCATTAGGAAAGGATAGTTCTTAACTCTTTTCTTTGCTTGAATTTTGTATCTGTCCATTAATTGGTCAGCAACCAAATTCAATTTTTCATCAAGCATTTCGTAAAATTTGTTCATATCACCTTTTGCAAGAATACCAAGTCTTGGAAGGTTGATAGATGTAAATGACAAGTTACCTCTTTGAGTAACAATTTCTCTATCTTTGTCATAAACGTTACCAGCAACTCTTGTACGGCAACCCATGTAAGCAATTTCTGTTCTGTAGTCACCCTCTTTGTAGTATTGCAAGTTAAATGGAGCATCAATAAATGAGAAGTTAGGGAACAACCTTTTTGCAGATACTTTCATTGCAAGTTTAAACAAATCATAGTTAGGGTCTTTTTTATTATAGTTAATACCTTCTTTAACTTTAAAGATATGTATAGGGAAGATGGCTGTTTCACCATTACCTAAACCTGCGTCAGTTGCAAGCATAATGTTTTTAATAACAAGTCTACCTTCTGGAGTTGTATCAGTACCATAGTTAATACTACTAAAAGGTATTTGTGCACCTGCTCTTGAGTGCATTGTATTCAAGTTATGTACAAAGGCTTCCATTGCTTGGTAAGTTGCACGGTCAATTTCTTGTTCAGAATATTTTTTAGTAAACTTTTGAATTTTCTTAATTAATTCGTCATTAATACCGATTTTTGCAAGGATTTTTGCCTCTTCTATCATATAAGCATCTTGTTCTAGTGCTGGAACAATACCTTTTTCGCTAAGTTCGTTAGTGATATTATTAGAAACTTCTTCAGGATTTTCAATTTCATAAATATCCAATGCTTTAATCAAGTTTTTCTTATAAATCTTTTTGTATGATTTAGCAACACCAATTGCCATAGCATACTCAAAGTTAGGAATACTTTGTCCGCCGTGTTGGTCATTTTGGTTTGACTGAATAGCAATTGCTGCAAGAGCAGAATATGATGCTATGTCATTAGGCTCTCTTAAAAATCCGTGACCAGTACAAAAACCACCTTTAAATAATTTAATCAAATCTATTTGACAACAAGTTTCTGTCAAAGTTAAAAAGTCTAAGTCATGAATATGTATGTCACCTTCATCATGTGCTTTAGCATGTTCTGGACGAAGTACAAATAGTTTGTTAAATTGTTTTGCACCCTCGCTACCATATTTAAGCATTGTGCCCATAGCAGTATCGCCATCAATATTTGCATTTTCTCTTTTAATATCATTATCTTTGGCATCTTTAAATGTAAGGTCCTTATAAATTTCCATAAGAGAAGTTTTCATTTCTCTTGCTCTTGTACGATTTGCTCTGTACAAGATATAATTTTTAGCAGTTTGAGCATGACCTTTTTCAATTAAAGTTTTTTCAACTGCGTTTTGAATTTCTTCCACAGTTGGAGTAGTATTACCTTGTTTTTCTAAAAATTCACATGCCTCTACTGCAAGTTCAAGAGCAGTATCGTGGTCACTACCACCTACAGATGCTGCTGCTTTAAAAATAGCATCAGCAATTTTTTGCAAATTGAATGGAACTTTTCTGCCATCACGTTTAACAATGCTTTTAATCATAAATTTTTCTCCTTCTAATGTCTAAGTAATATTGCTCATTTAGTATACAACAAATAGCATACCTTGTCAAGAGGAAAAAACTATATATTGTGGTCAATTTTATGTAAAACGCAATTTTAACCACAAGATATAGTATTTAAGTAAAATTTTATGTAAAATTTTTCTATCATATTTTTTAAATATTTTACTTAATTTTATACCATTTGTGAACTATCAAAAACTTTTAGTTATTATTATATAGTTAAATATTCAAAATTAATATTGATATAATATTTAAAGAAAAATTTATGTAAAAAGTAATAATGATTACTAATTTATATATAAAATTACCAAAAAATGGTAATAGCCTGAAAATTTTGTCAGATTTTGGCATAATTCAGGCTAAATATGAAAAATCATTGCATTTTAAAGTTCGTTTTTATAATTATTACCCCAATTTGCCATCTCATCAATAATTGGTAGTAAAGATTTTCCGATACTAGATAGGGAATAAATAACTTTTGGGGGAACTTCTGCAAAAACTTCTCTAATTATTATATTATCTTCTTCCAAAGAGCGCAAATTGTCAGTTAATACTTTTTTTGATATACCGCAAATATTATTCAGTAATTCTGTAAAACGGTGAGGACCATTTAATAATTGTTGTATTATAAATAGTTTCCATTTGTTTCCAATTAATTGTATAGTTGTTGCGACAGGGCATTTTGGTAATTCGTCTTTAGTTAGCATAATAAACTCCTTTTTTGTTTTATAATAACAAATTGTAAATATGTTGTCAATACAATAGTTTAAAATAGTAACTTAGTTACAAATCTATTACCCAATAATAGAATTGTAACTATATTGCATTATGATTTTTTGTCTGTTATACTCTAGTTAATCAAATTTTGGAGGTTACTAATATGAAAAATTATAATAAAATTAATGTAGAGCAACAAAATCGTGTAGAATTACATGAACAATTAGGATTAACAGGGGCGGAAATAAGTATAAATATTTTGCCTCAAGGAACAAATGTCCCTTTTGTACATTCTCATAAAAAAAATGAAGAGATTTATGCAATAATTGAGGGAGAGGGAAGTGTTGTAATAGATGATGAAAAAATATGTTTAAAAGCAGGTGACTGGCTACGTATTTCACCAGCAGCAAAAAGACAATTTTTTGCAAAAGTTAATACACCTCTTAAATACATTTGTATTCAAGTAAAAGAAAAATCTTTGGAAGAATACACTATGACAGACGCAATTGTATATTAACCATTTTAATTTAATTAATATATTTAAAAACGAACTATTATATTAAAACTAATGGTTCGTTTTTTTTGAAAACAAATGTGTAAAAAGTTAAAATTTATAAAATTCATTGTAATAGTACATTTATAATAATTTCCATCTTGCAATTATTTGGTTGTTATGGTATAATAAATGTACAAAAAAGCGGAGAGAAGTACAAATGAAAGATATAATCCTTTTTGGGGTTGGAGGTCATAGTAAAATTGTTACAGATATGGCTGAAGAGAATGGATATAATGTTGTTGCGTATATTGCAATGTCTGGCGATAGTAAAGTACATTTAGGAAAACCTGTATATAAAAATGTAGAAGATATAAAAAATTATAGTAAATATAATTATTTTATCGCAATAGGTAGCAACCAGATGAGGAAAAACATTGTAACAAAATATCCAAATTTGCAATATGTTAATATTATTCACAAGTCTGCCATTATCTCTAAATATGCTGACATAGGATTTGGCAATTTGATTATGCCTAATGTAGTCATTAATGCTTTTGCAACAATTGGTAATCAATGTATAATCAACACATGTGCTGTTGTAGAACATGATTGTACTATAGCAAATTATTGCCATATATCAGTAAAAACAGCATTGGCAGGTACAGTGACTGTTGGAGAAGGTGTATTTTTTGGTGTTGGGTCTACTGCTAAAAACAATGTGTGTGTTGGTGAATGGGTAACAATAGGTGCTGGTGCAGTTGTTGTTAAAAATTTGCAAGGTAATAAAATTTATGTAGGGTGTCCTGCAAAAGAGTTAATAAAAAATTAAAAGAGGTACATAATGAAACGTTCAACTAAAAATACAATAATTTTTTCTACAATTACGGCAGTAAGTTCCATAATTTTAGGTGTTTTAATATTTTTAATGATAAAATTTGATAGTGCAGATATGATAAACAGAATAGTTGGTGCAATTGCTATTATTACAGGTCTATCAAGTTTAATAATGGGAATATCTTCTATTTTTAGTGCAACTTTAGATAATGTTAGGGAATACTTTTATACTGGTGACACAGTGGAACACTCTAGTGCACGTAAACTAATTTATAGTTATCGCGATTTAAAAATGACAAACGGAATATCAATAGAAACAGAAAATTTTAATGATGTGGTAAAAAACTTAGGCGGAGATTTTACTAAAGAGGAACTTGAAAAAGTTGCTTCATTGGAAATTAATTTTTTCCAAATGTGGGGGTTGTTGCAAAGCAAACATTATTTGCCTATGTGGGTATTTGATACTGCGTCAGGCTATAGCATTGTAAAACTATTTGAAGGTGTACAAGATATTATAGAATATAAAAGAAAATATCATAATCCAAACTATGCAGACCAATTTATTTTTCTTTATAAAAAGATTTTAAAACGTTATAGTAAAGAAATTAGCGAGTGCAGACTAATTGAACAACAGCCTAAAGCAGAAAAGGACATAACAAAAAATGAGTCCGCTAAACCTACAAAAACCGATATTTAACAATTATAAAATTAAAAAAACAAAACGAACTTTCTATAAAAAGAAAGTTCGTTTTATGTTTTTGTGGTGACCCGACTGTTAATTATCCGAACACAATTATAGCAGTTAAAACGGGAATAATATTTATTTTAAGGTTAATAGCGAAAACACAATAAATAAAGTACAGGCTTTCAAATCGAAGTCTTGTTTTTTACATTTTTATTGCAACTGACTGACTAATTTTGTTACTTCTTCTTGCTATTCTATACTTGTCAAGCGACAAAAATAAAATTTCAAGGAGAAACAAAAAATGAAGAAACTGACAAAAATTTTAATGAGCGCATTGTGTATTACGGCAATATGCGGTTCTATGGCTGTGCTCGGCGGTTGCGGTAGCAAAAAGGAAAGTATAACCGTTTCGGGTTCGTCATCAGTTACCCCTATAATGGAAAAACTTGCGGCGGAATACGAAAAAATGCACGACGTAAGAATTACGGTAAATATGTCTTCGTCCGGCGCGGGCATAAGCGACACGCAAAACGGCTTAAACGACTTTGGTATGTCTTCGCGCGAATTAAAATCAAGCGAAACGGGTGTGAAAGGCTATACGCTTTGTATGGACGGCATTGCTCTTATTGTCAATAAAGATTGTTCGGTTACGGACGTAAGCAAAGCGGACGTTAAAGCTCTCTACGAAAACGGTACGTCAATTCCCGACACTTCTATTACGGCGGCAATCGGAAGGGATGCGTCAAGCGGAACTCGCACGGCGTTCGACGAGCTTTTGAAAATCGAAAACGGTTACGCTACGAGCGTTGCCACGCTTGCCGAAACGGGTAACGTAATCGAAGCGATAAAAGGCTCGACAAACAGCATAGGCTACATATCTTACGGCAGTCTGAAAAGTACGGTTAAAGAGGTAAGTTTAGACGGCGTTGCTTGCACGGTGGAAAATATTATGAATAATACTTATGCGTTGCAACGTCCTTTTGTAATCGTACTCAAAGAAAACGGAACACTGTCTGCGGCGGCACAGGGCTTTTACGACTATATTTTCAGTAGTGAAGCTCAAACGGTTATTGCGGGTGCAGGTTATATTTCGGTAAAGTAATATGACTGCGCTTACAAAGATTAAAACGGCAAAGTTTTTTTCAAAGGAAAATATCGCAAAGGCAATATTTATAGCCCTTGCGGCATTTACCATTCTTGCCGTGTTTACGATTATCGGTTATTTGCTTTATGCAAGCATACCCGCTTTCCGTGATATAGGTTTTTTCAAGTTTATTTTCGGCTCTGAATGGTCGGTAAAATCGGAAACTTTTGGAATATGGCGAATGATTGTCGGCACATTCTTTTTAACCGTTTGCGCCGTTTTGCTTGGCGGTACGCTTGCGGTATTTACGGCAATATGGCTTGTGTTCTACTGTCCGAAGCGATTGAAAAAAATATATACGCAGATCATAAATTTGCTTGCCGGTATTCCGTCTATCGTGTACGGATTGTTCGGCTATAAGTTTTTAATGCCGCTTTTGGTAGACATATTTCATCCGAACAATGCGGGCTTTGGACTACTCGCTTGCACGCTTATTCTTTCGGTTATGATTTTGCCGACGATTACGTCAATTACCAAAAACAGCTTGGAAGCCGTACCTATGCACTACTACGAAGGCGCGCTCGCACTCGGTTGTTCCAAAAATCAAGCCGTATGGAAAGTTTTACTGCCCGCCGCAAAGAGCGGAATTATATCGGCAATCATACTCGGCATAGGTCGGGCAATCGGCGAAACAATGGCTGTTCAGATGATAGTGGGTAACGGTTCGGGTTATCCGTTCGGTGCGTTCGTGCCGTTTACCACGCTCACAAGCAATATCGTTCAGAATTGGGGTTATGCAACGCCGTCCGAACAGTCTGCGCTTATTGCCGCCGGGTTCGTATTGCTTATTTTTATACTCATACTTAATCTTTGCCTTATGGCTGTAAAAAAGGACAGCAAGGGCGGCAATAAATTCTTCTCTCGTAGATTGAGAGAAAGCGATCAGAAAGAAACGTTAAAAAGCTATCGTCGCACGGGTAGTGCTTGCGACGCGCTATGGATAATCTCTTGGGTTATTTCTTTGCTGGTTGCGTTCGTTCTCGCATTTATCGTTATATTTGTATTCGTAAAAGGTTTTCCGCATTTGAGTTTGGATTTTATGTTCGGGGAAAGCGGTAACGCACACACGACGCTTGCGCCGGCTTTTGTATCAACTACAATGCTAATAGGTCTTGCCCTTTTAATCGCTTTGCCGCTCGGTGTAGGCGCAGCAATCTTTTTGAACGAGTATGCAAAGAAAGGAAGCGTTTTTGTTAAAGTGATATGTCTGTTCGTAGATACGCTTGCCGGTATTCCGTCGATAATATTCGGATTGTTCGGTATGGTATTCTTTGTAATCGGTATGAATATGGGTTATTCTCTTTGGGCGGGCGGTATTACTTTGGCTCTTATCATTTTGCCTACGATTATACGCAGTACAGAACAAAGTTTATCGGAAGTTCCCGACAGTATGCGTGAAGCGAGTTACGCTCTCGGCGCGGGAAAACTGCGGACGATTTTCGTCGTCGTTCTGCCGCAGGCAATTACGGGAATAATAACGTCGATAATCCTTTCTATCGGACGAATCGTAAACGAAAGCGCGGCTCTCATATTTACGGTCGGTTCGGCATCCGCTTTTGTTCCGCAAGGCTACGGAGACAGTGCGGCAAGTTTCGCCGTTCTCGTATGGAAGTTTATGAGTAACGGCTTGCAAGTAAACGAAGCCTACGCTACGGCGAGCATTTTGCTTATATTCGTTAT